>JBAXFZ010000430.1:0-3646 GCA_037139685.1 Bacteroidota bacterium | reverse complement strand
GTAAACAACCGACGGAATCCCTGCAAGTATGTCAATGGCCGGGTGCATGATCCTGAGGAAGAATTTTTTCGTGTACTGGGTCACATAAATGGCTGTAAGCAGGCAAACCGGCGCGGTAATCAGCATGGCCACAAGGGTAACCCAAATGGACCCGACGATGAAGGGATAGAACCCGAATTTACCAGCAGATGGTTTCCAGGTTTTTGAAAAGATCAGGTCAAACAGGGAGTTGTCGTGCAACAGCAGGACCGATTTGAGATAAAGGCCGATAAACAGGAGAAAAGGCAAAAAGGCAACCACCAACAAACTGATGATCATCCATGTATAGTTGATCGCATGGCGCTGTTCGCGGTTGAGCAGATACATCTCAGTCTAACTTTTTCAATTCAGAGGAAACCTGTTCGGATTTTACCGTCACATAACCCGCCTCGTTGACAAATTTCTGACCATCCGAGAGGATCCATTTCAGGAATACCTTGACCAGTTTGTTCCCGGGTTTGCCTCCCGAAACCAGGAAAAGGTCGCGGGCCGGCGGTGAAGGGTATTTCCCGTCATTGATGGCCTTCATAACCTGGTCGAGGCTGCCGTAGATATTCTCGTCCGGGTCTATCTTCCCGTTGCCGTTCAAATCGATCGGGATGACATCGATTCCAGGGTAAATTTTGCGTGTTTGCATCTCGTAAACAAATCCCAGGTTGTTATACCCGATGCCGGTAACCGTCTTCCGGACTGCATCGGCAACACCGGGATCACCGTTCACTCCAAGTCCGAGAATATCTTCCTGCTTCTTGTTGTTCATATATTTAGCCCACATGTCGGCCGCGCCGCAGGCATCGGAACGGGTGAAAGCCTGCAGTTCATCTTTTGAACCGTTTCCCACTGCCTGTCCCCATGTTTTAATATTCCCTGTAATAAAGATGTCGTAAAACTGCTGGCGGGTAAGCCCCTTTTTCTTCAGTTCCGACAGAACCGGGTTGGCCGCGTTTATTGTTGGCAGAACTGCGTCCTTGGCCACGGCTATCCACCAGGCTCCTTTTGCCTGTTCTTCGGGGCTGACAGCCTTGGAGTACATTCCCAGGTCGACCATTTTTGAAAGGGCATCTGTCATCCCTTTCCCTGCTCCACCGGCAGAGACATTCACCGTAACCCGGGGATGCAGTTTCTGAAACTCCTCGGCCCATTTAACCACAAGAGGATAGAGTGCAAAGGCACCGGAAATGGTAATTTTCCCCCTGAGCGTATCACTGCCCGGTTTTCCGTCGCTTTTCCCTGCCTGGTTGCATGACGGCAAAACTGCCAGCATTCCCATGCCGGCAAAAAGTATAACAAGTAAGTGGCATTTAAACCTCATAGCTTTAGCTTTAAAACATAGTAAAGTTAAATCATTCTAATGATGCAAAGGCAGAGAAAGAAGAAAAGATGAAATATTTCAGGATAAAAAATGGTTAATTATATCTTCAACCCTGATTCCTTCGGCTTCAGCTTTGTAATTCCTGACGATGCGGTGGCGAAGCACCGACGTGGCAACAGCCCGCACATCTTCAATATCGGGCGAATATTTACCGTTCAGTACAGCGTGGCATTTTGCCCCCAGGATAAGATACTGTGAAGCTCGCGGGCCGGCACCCCAGGTAAGGTATTCGTTTGCCCATGTTTTTGCCTTGTCGGCCGTAGGCCGGGTCCGGCTAACAAGGTTGACGGCAAAATGAAAAACGTTATCAGGTACCGGGACTTTACGGATCAGGTTCTGGAAATAGAGGATCTCCTCGGCTGTCAGGACCACCGAAGGGGTGACCATCTTATCGGTGGTCGTCGCTTTTACAATCTGGATCTCCTCTTCAAACGAGGGATAGTCGAGCCAGATATTGAACATAAACCTGTCGAGCTGGGCCTCCGGCAGGGGATAGGTCCCCTCCTGTTCAATTGGGTTCTGGGTGGCCAGTACGAAAAAAGGCTCTTCAAGGGGGTAGCTGGTACCTGCCACGGTCACAGCCTTTTCCTGCATCGCCTCCAGCAGGGCCGACTGGGTTTTTGGCGGTGTCCGGTTGATCTCGTCGGCCAGGATTATATTTGCAAAAACAGGTCCCTTGATAAACCTGAAATGGCGGTTTTCATCGAGTATCTCAGTCCCGATAATATCGGAAGGCATCAGGTCGGGCGTAAACTGGATCCTGTGATAACTCAATCCAAGCGCTTTTGACAATGTATTAACCATCAGTGTTTTGGCCAGGCCCGGAACTCCCACCAACAGGCAATGCCCTTTGCAGAAGATGGCGATGAGGAGGTTTTTCACCACCTCATCCTGGCCAACGATAACCTTGGAAATCTCTGATTTTAAGAGGTTGTATTTATGAACAAGGGCATCAACTGCCTGAACATCCGAAGAAAACTGCATAATTGCTATTTATTTTTAATCCATTTACGCTGGAAGGCACAATTGCTGTAATCGCTCATTATGGCTACGTATGTCGATTTCATTTTTGTCTCTATCCAATCATCAACCATTGTCATTTTCTTTTTCTCCATCGCCATTTCCTGGAGCCTTGCATAATCGCTCTCGAGATTGGCTTTATGAGGGTTTGACCTTGACTTCAGGTAGTAAACCCGGTAGTCCTGTTTGCCGCGGTCGGTGGTTAAAACCGGCGTCGACACATCTCCCACCTTCAGTTTGTCGATGACAAAGAAAATCTTTGCATCAACCTGGCTGGATTCAAATTTACTGTTGCCGGATGCAGGATTCACCATGAGGCCGCCGCTGTTTTTGCTGGGGTCATCCGAATACTGGATAACAGCCTTGTCAAACGTAATCTTCTTTTTTTCAATCAGTGCCGCTACGCTGTCGAGAACAGCCTTTGTTTTGCCAAGGTTTACCGGCGAGACTTTTGGCTGGATCAGGATGTGCCTCACATTGATGTATTCCCCCCTGCGTTCGATCATCTGGATGAGGTGGAATCCATCTTCCGTTTCAACGATATCGGAGACCTCGCCGGGTTTCAGCTTAAAGGCCGCCGCTTCGAAAGCAGGGCGCATCTCCCCTCTTTTGAACATGCCGAGTTCACCTCCCTGTTTGGATGAGCCGGGATCTTCTGAATAGAGCACGGCGAGCGTACTGAAATCATCTCCCTTGGCGAACCGTTCTTTAAACGCCTTCAGTTTATCCTTTACAACCTGTTTTTCATAATCCCCGATTTCCGGTTGCTTTACGATCATCCCGATCTCCAGTTCCGAATTGATAAGCGGGATACTATCCTTGGGAAGCTTTTTGAAAAAGGTTTTCACTTCGGCCGGTGTGATTGATGCATCCTTTGTGATTTTCTGCTGTTCCTGCTCGGTCAGCATCGTCTCCTTGATTACTTCCCGCAATTCGTTTTTTATCTCCAGGAGCGATTTTCCGAAATGCTCCTCCAGCCTTTCGGGGGTCCCGGCCTGAGAGATGAAATAGCGCATCCTGTGGTCCATTTCAAGTTCAACCTGGGTATCTGTAACCTTGATACTATCGACCTGCGCCTGGTGCAGCAATAGTTTCTGTAAAAGGAGGTTCTCAAAGATCTGGCATTTTATTTTTGGGGCGGTTCCCAGGATGTTGCCCTGGCTGCGGATCTGCAGGTACTGGTTTTCAATATCCGACTTCAGGATGACATTACCT
>JBAXFZ010000429.1:0-3672 GCA_037139685.1 Bacteroidota bacterium | reverse complement strand
CGTTGCAATCAGTTTAAACATGGTGGCGATCTTCGGAAATCCCTCGTCAGATGCGGTTTTACTAAAAGCGGGGTAAAGTTCGGTCCACTCTTCGTGCTCGCCGTCGGCGGCGGCTTTAAGGTTTTCGGAGGTTGTTCCGATTGTTCCTGCAGGGTATGTCGCAGTAATTTCCACCGCTCCTCCTTCGAGGAACCGGAAAAAGTTTTTTGCATGCGACTCCTCATTCAGCGCAGTTTCGGCAAAAAATGCGGCGATCTGCTCAAAGCCCTCTTTTTTGGCCTGTTTTGAATAAAAGGTGTAGCGGTTTTTTGCCTGGGATTCACCTGCAAAGGCCTTCAGCAGATTTTTTTCGGTTTTGGTACCTTTGATACTCTTTTCCATAATCACATGGTTATTTATAGAAGATCAAAGGTACAGGAATTTTCCGAATCCCGTTTTTACCGCATCTTCACATAATCCTCTTTTCCAACGCCGCAGATGGGGCATACCCAGTCGTCCGGGATATCCTGGAACGGCGTCCCGGGCGCAATACCCCCGTCGGGGTCTCCTGCTACAGGGTCATAGATATGCCCGCAGATGGCGCACTTGTATTTATTCATGTTCGACATAAACGAAAAATTTAATTGCGGGGTGCAAAATTATTTCTTTTCGATCCAATTGACAATTTTATCATCAAAAGGTTTATCGCCGGGAGAGGCAAACCCAACCACCTGGCCCTGTTCATCGATCATGAACTTCTGGAAGTTCCACTTTACCGGGGCATCCAGCACACCGTTCTCCTCTTTCGAGGTTAGCCATTTGTAAAGTTGATCCATATCCTTACCCTTGACCGAGAT
Source organism: Bacteroidota bacterium (assembly GCA_037139685.1). Taxonomy (GTDB): domain Bacteria; phylum Bacteroidota; class Bacteroidia; order Bacteroidales; family FEN-979; genus CAIVAT01. Next base: position 2,836 of record JBAXFZ010000429.1, on the reverse strand, counting down.
TTTGGCCATCATCGGGAATGTGACATTATATTTGCTCGTACAGAATGTCTTTATTTCAGCGTTTGTCCCGGGTTCCTGTCCAAGGAAATTGTTAGCCGGGAAGCCGATGATGACGAAGTTGTTTGCACTGTATTTTTTATAAAGTTCTTCGAGTTGTGCGTATTGTGGTGTGAATCCGCACCTGGAGGCCACGTTGACGACCAGGACCTTTTTGCCTTTGAGTGACGACATGTCGAAGGGAGCACCGTCGATGGTAGTCGCCTTGAAATCATAGAGTGACATTTTTTTCTGTGCCTGTGCCAGGGTTGCCATGGTTATGAAGGTTAAAAATATCAGGATTGTTCTCATTTTTGTTATCTTTAGAGTTTATTTGAGTAATAATGGTGCAAAGATATAAATTTTTCGTCTTATTTATACTAAGTCTAAACTATTCCATGGTTTCGTGCAACAGCGAAACATCGCAAAAGAGCAGCCGTGGAGATGGTTCCAATAAAAATCATATGGCAGAAAAAGTTGAAGTTGGCAGCAGGGCTCCGGAATTTTCGTTGCCCGACCAGAAGGGAAAGAGGGTTAATCTCAGTGATTATTTGGGAAAGTCAAACCTGGTTCTGTATTTTTATCCCAAGGATGAGTCGTACGGGTGTACAAAGGAGGCCTGCAGCTTCCGTGACAACTATATTGTATTCAAGGAGGCTGGTGCAGAGGTGATCGGGATAAGTTCCGATGACATTGCCTCACACCAGGCATTCGCAGCTAACCATAAACTGCCGTTTATCCTTCTTTCAGACAAGGACAGGAGCGTTGCCGGCAAGTATGGCGTAGGAAAATCGCTGGGAATCCTACCCGGCCGCGTAACCTTCGTCATCTATAAGCAGGGGATCATCCGCCTGATGTTCTCCTCTCAGCTCAACTTTGAAAAACATGTCGATGAGGCGATTGCAGTGCTGAAGGGATTATAATCTCCGCCCTGTTGCCTGTCAGTCGAGGACTGTGATGCGTTGTGTCCCGGAAACGCCTTGTTCTGTTGTAATTTCCATCAGGTAAAACCCTGCAGCCAGATGATTGCGGTCAAAATAAAATTCCCTGCAATCCCCGGGGTTTCCCTGTGCGGCAACCCTGCCGGAGATATCAATCAACCGGTAATGAACGTTTTTGTATGATTTGTCAAGGTAAACAGCAGCCTGATCCTTAACGGGATTTGGAACGACCAGGGCCTTCATGTTGCCGGCTGAAGCATCAAATAAACCAGATCCCAGGTCGATCGAAAAGATCCTGATCTCGTCAATCATCCATCCCTCCCTGTTGTGGTGAATATTGTCGGAGATGAAGTTAAACCGGAGGAACATCGTATCGGGTGGGAAACTTGCAGGGCGGTTTACCGGTAAAGTGTACCAGGCCATGCAGGAATGGATCCAGCCGTTTGATTTTCCTGAAAAACCATGTTCCCCGTTGAACAGGCTGTCGGAGGCTGAATAAAGGTTCGTATTGCCGTAGAAATATCCGTTTCGCGCCGGGGTAACAAACAAAAACTGGTTTGGGACCGTGTCGTCCAGGATGTTTGTCCAGGTTTGGCGGTGGTCCCACGACACCGAGATATAGCCCCCGTCACGCAGCGTATCCGAATCGAATTTATGCCTGAAATCGATAAACAGGTCATAGGGAAACATCCAGTTTGTATTAAACTGCCCTATGGAAATTTCGAACGAGGACTGGTTGTTATCGGGGTAGAAATTCAGGGTATCGGTAACCATGGCCTTCGGGAGCGACCATGCCTGGTTGAAAATTGATTTCCCCGGTATTCCCACCTGCCATATGTTCTGGGCTGTGGGGTTGATGTGAAGGTATTCCGACGGGGTTTCAAAGGAGATCACACTCCAGGGGCCGAGGGTATCCCCGACATAGTCGGGCTGTTTTACCTGGGCAACCAGGGAAAACGCTGAAAAGACTAAGATCGTTAACAGAGTTAGCTTTTTCATATCTGGCATTTTAGTATGGCAAGATACGAAATATTTTTTTCAATGGTCAGACAAGAAATTTATTTTCCTTTTTCAGGTCTGTTTCAATGCCTTCGGGAGTCAGCAGGTTCTTTTTTTCCTTTGGATAAAAAGAGCCCGGAAGCAGCTTTATGTTCATGCTCAGCAGCAGGTGATCCATGATGATCAGCAGCAGGGTACCCACGAAAGGCAGCGGGAAAAGCATCACCGGTACCATAACGCCTGAACTTCTTAAGATATCGAAGACCTGTTTTTTGAACTTCCGCTTCTCCTCCCTTGAAATCTTATCCTTTTTAATGAACTTGGCGAGGATTGTAAAAGTCTCTCTTGTTTCGACGGCCTCGGCCCTGATGCCGGTAGAATACCTGCCTGCCTCTCCCAGGAACAGCCTGGCATAGCCGGCAATGACCTCCTTTACCCGCGGCATGGTAAAGAGGTTCAGGAAGTAGGCGATGATCTTTTTGCGGAAGGTGTTCATTCAGGGAGCCAGGGCGGCAAAGGTAATAAAAAAGAGCTTAGCCCTTTTCAGTCTCTCATATTAAACACAATAGCTGCGATCACGCCAGGGATCCAGCCGCAGCAGGTGAGGATCACGACAAGCAGAATTGCCCCGCAACCCCGGTCGAGCACGGCAAGAGGCGGGAAGATGATGCAGATGATGGCTCGGAAAAGACCCATGGTTATTATGAATTAAGGTTTTGACAGGTGCAGTCGGAACCGGTTTTCGCCTTGAGGAAGCATTCACGCCCCTCGGATAGGGAGAACCAGGCAAGGCCGAGGGTACCGGCAATGTCGATCCATGCAAGACCGGTCAGTTCATAGATTGCGCTTGTAAGAAGCAG
>JBAXFZ010000428.1:0-3676 GCA_037139685.1 Bacteroidota bacterium | reverse complement strand
GTTCCGCCCCCGGCTGAAACAGATCCCCCGGTAACATTCCAGGTGTAATTTAACTTTCCCGCCTGGGTCGAATAAACATGGCCGGGTGTATTCAGGCAGAGATTCTGGGGACCTGTGATAACCGGTACGGGGGCATCCTTAACCGTTACATTGAGTATGCGCTTCACGGTTGAGGTACAACCTGTCACCGGGTCGGTAAATATGATCCCGACGGTTTGGGCACCCGGAGTATTCCAGGTGACTGTCACCGTGTTGTCGGTGGCTGTCCCGCCTCCTGTGGGCAGCCCGCCGGCCGAGATGCTCCAGGTATAGTCGGTCATCCCGGCTTCGGTGACATAGGTTGCGGGGATGCCTTTGCAGACCGGGGTTGGGCCGGTCAGCGTGGGAACAACATGCACCAGGGCCGAATCGTAATGAACAACGCCCAGGCAGGTGTTTATAACCGCATAGACCCAGGTGGTTACCGTGGGGCTGAATGTTATCGTATCGCTGTAACCCACCACTGGACCCGTGGCGGAACCGGTGTGCCACGAAACGCCGTTGGGCACAAAGCGCATGCTTTCCTGGGTTGCCGTCCAGCTTGTATTGTTACGGTTTATCGAGTTGACCGTTGCTGTGAAGGCAATGGTCCCGTTGTTGTTGTGAACTCCCTGCGTTGCCTTGTTCCCGCTGGTGGCACAGGAGGGTTTCAGCTGCAGGTGGTTTTCTATTACCCCGCCCTGCTCTTTCAATACGATCTGGAAACTTCCCTTTGTCGTTGTACAGCCGAACATCGGGCATTTTTTCCAGTAAACCACGAGTTCACGGTCGGGGAGGGTGCCTGTTGTATAATAGAAAATATTGTTGATCCCGCTAAGTGTGGGCAGCCAGTCCTGCCATGGGGCGAAAATACAGTCTTTCGGGGCAGCCGAATCGGCGGCATTATTCGGAATGACTCTTGCAACATAGGTATTCCAGGGATTGGTCCCCGGGTTGCGAAATCCGATCCAGCCATTCGACCCGACATAGAACTCGGTATAGAGCTGGCTGAAGAAACAGAAATTGAAGCCGATGGGGTAGGGGCCGCCCCAGCAGTCATCCTTCCCCCCTGATAACGCCCCGCAATGCGTAAGGGTAGGGTCAACCACCGTGCCGGTTGTGGTGTCGAGCGGGGCATAGGGAATGACCTGGAACGTATAGCTGTCGGTGCCGTAATCGGTGCTGGTCACTATGGCGTTGAGTGTAACGGAGTTCCCGAGACAGGTCGGGTCGGGAAAGGACTGGATGGTGATGCCGCTTTGCGCAAAGGAGAACTGCATCGCGACCGGCAATATGATCAACCATGAAATTACTGACCTGAAACCAGGGAAGTTGAAAATAGCTGGCAATCGATGTTGAATCAACATGATTAATAGGCAGGAGTTGCTTTTACAAATATAGCATTTTATCTTATCCGGCTAACCTGTTCAGAATAATCCTTACCAGTTCCGCTCTTTTTTCTGTCGGCAGAAGACCGTCGATCCAGTTGATTTTCATCCCCCGCCGTTCCATATGGCGGAACCATGTCATTTGCCGCTTGGCAAACTGGCGGATGGCAATGTTCAACCTTTCTGACATCTCTGGATGCGACATCCGGCCTGTCACAAAAAGGGTAACATAACGATATTCTAGCCCGTATTTCATCAGCCTCCCGGGGGAAATCCCCTGCTGAAGCAATGCTTCAACCTCACCGACCATGCCGTTTGCCAGCCGGTCTTCGAGACGCGCTGAGATCCGGATCTTAAGAAGCTCACGCGGGTAGCTGATGCCAAAGATTATGGAATCGATCTTCGGAAAAGGTTGGTCGGGTGAACCGCCTGCAGAAACCGGCTGATCTTTGTCCGCAGAATCACCCGTTGCGGATGCACGGGCAACCATGATGGCTTTGACCAACCGGGGCCTGTCTTCGAAGTCGGTAATGTTATGGGGTGTTTTATACGACCTGAGGAGGTCAACCAGTTGGCCGAAGCTCTTCTCCTGCAGGTCGGCCGGGCAGGCTTCGCCGGTTGCGGCTCCTGCAAGCCTGTAACCCCTGAGTATGGCATCCAGGTACATGCCCGATCCCCCGCAAAGGACTGGAACTTTGTCACGGGCTGCTATGTCACGGTAAACTGCAAGGAAATCCCTCTGGTATTCAAAGATGTTGTATTCGTAGCCGGGATCGGCGATGTCGATGAGATGGTACGGCACCTGGTAATCCCCGACCTGGTAATCCCAAAGGTCCTTACCGCTGCCTATGTCCATTCCGCGGTAAACCTGCCTGGAGTCGGCACTGATCACCTCCCCGCCGAGTTCACAGGCCAGGTGCGCTGCAAGTGCAGTCTTTCCGGTAGCGGTAGGACCAAGGATGGCAAGCAGGATACTCAAGTCTTCAGATTTTCAGTCAAGTGTTTCGTATATCGAATTCTGGCTTTTATACTCAGGGACCATTGCCTTCATCTTGCGGATAATGTCGAAATTATTCCTGTTGGGAACCATGGCAGTCAGTTCATCAATGTCGGCAATAACCTCTGCCAGGTCATAGGGGCGCACCTTGGCGGCCAGGATCAGCGGGTGGTGCGTGGGGATCGTGTTTTCCTCAATATTCAGCAGCTCCTCGTAAAGTTTTTCACCAGGCCGCAGTCCGATAAATTTTATCTGTATATCCTTGTTCAGTGTAAGCCCTGAAAGCTGGATCATCTTTTTAGCAAGGTCGAGGATCTTTACCGATTTCCCCATGTCGAAGACGAAGATTTCGCCTCCCTGGCCATATGCACCCGCTTCCAGGACAAGCTGGCAGGCCTCCGGGATCGTCATGAAGAAGCGCGTCACCTCCGGGTGCGTTATGGTGACAGGCCCGCCCTTTTCAATCTGGCTGTGGAACATCGGGATCACCGAGCCGTTCGAACCCAGGACATTCCCGAACCGCGTAGTGATGAAATGGGTGGCGCCGGCTGAGTTCAATGCCTGGGTGTAGATTTCGGCGATGCGTTTTGAGGCCCCCATTACATTGGTCGGGTTTACTGCCTTGTCGGTGGAGATCATGATGAATTTCTTCACCCCGCACTCTACCGAAAGATCGGCAATGATGCGGGTTCCCCTTATGTTGGTCAGTACAGCCTCGGCAGGGTTGTTTTCCATCATGGGGACATGCTTGTAGGCGGCAGCGTGGTAAACCACTTCGGGCCTGAAGGTCTCGAAGATTTTTCGCATCCGGTTCCCGTTGCATATATCACAAAGGATAAATTCAACCTGGTATGTTGGATTGTTTGAAAGGGTCTCAAGCTCGAGGTAATGAAGCGGTGTCTCAGCCTGGTCAACCAGGATGAGCTGCCTAGGAGCATACCTGGAGAGCTGCTTCACGATCTCACTTCCGATCGAGCCTGCGGCACCGCTTACAAGGATCGTTTTCCCGGTGATCTCCCCGGTGATACGTTGCTTGTCCAGCTTGATCTCCTCGCGCTCAAGCAGCTCTTCAATATTGATGTTTTTTATCTGGTTAAAGCTCAGTTCTCCGTTGATCCAACGCAGCATCGGGGGAACTGCCAGTACTTTGGTATTGTATGCCAGGCATTTGTCTACCAGTTCCTGTTTCTTCAATGGATCGAAATGCATGATGGCCAGGATGATCTGGGCAACCGTGTTGCTGGCAAGCAGGTTGTCAAGCTTGTCGGCGCCC
>JBAXFZ010000427.1:0-3677 GCA_037139685.1 Bacteroidota bacterium | reverse complement strand
CGCGCATGAGGCGCGAGAGCCCGATTACGGCATTGAGCGGGGTCCTGATCTCATGGCTCATATTGGCCAGGAAAATGCTTTTGGCCGAGTTTGCCGAATGTGCCTCTGCCATGGCTTGTCTCAGCTCCTTCTCGGTTGAGACCCTTCGTGTGATGTCGCGGTATTGCCAGAGATTTCCCAGGAAACGTCCGTTTAAAAATATCGGGATGTAATCGCGTTCGAAGATTCGTCCGTCAACCAATTCAAGCTCTTCGCCGGTTACCGGTATTTTATCCCGGAGGATTGTGTCGATCCTGCTGACAAAGTTCCCGGGATGGGTGAACATTCCTTTCGACTGTTCGGCAGAATCGGAGCAGTCGGCACCGAAGAGCATTTCAGGTGCCACAGGGATGCCGAACATGTTGCAGAAGAGCGTGTTTACCAGGGCGATCTTCCGGTCCTGGTCCTCAACCAGGATGCCGGACTGGAGATCTTTAATGAGGGTTTCCAGCCTTATCGTAATGGCGGCAAGGTGGTCGTGCGCCTTTTTCTGCTCGGCGTTGTTGATGATGGTTGCATAAATTCCCCCTGCAATATTGCAGATAAAGGAGAGGATCACTTTATAATCCTCGCTGAACCTGTTTTTCTGCGAACTGACAATGCCGAAGGCTCCCACTGGTTTAGTGCCGTTAAGAACAGGGACATAAAGCCTGGAGCGGACGATAAAACTGCGTTTTGATGTAATTGTAAGATTCGAATTGTCATTTTCGGTATCCGGGATGTCAAGCGTCTGTCCGGTCCTGAAAACATGCCCGGGATGGCGCTCCATGGCTGTCTTTTCAGCATCGTCGCGCTCCTCCGGGGTAAAGCCTTTGGCGATCAGTAATTTAAGCTTTTGTTCGTTAAAGTCATATAGATAAAGGCCCGAGGATTCTATTTCCAGCAGATCTCCAAGTACGTCGCTGACGCTTGTGGCAAGTTCTTCAAGGGTGGTGACCTTTCCGAAACACTGCGAAAAGAGGTTAAGCCGTTTCAGTACCTCCAGCTGATCTTTGATTTTTGTCATGACTCTCTGTTAAACTGATTCGAGTGCTGCACTGGCGCATTCCTGGTCCTTTAAATAGTGTCCGCCGCTTACGCCGATGGCTCCGACTACCTGGCTTTCCGAAAGAATAGGAATGCCTCCGCCCATCAGCATGAAATCTGTGAAGTCATGTGCCCCTTCGCGCAGGATGGGATCATCCTTGATGAAGGTGAACCACGACTGGCCTGTGGGCAACCCGAATCCAACGGCAGTCAGTGCCTTTTTTCTTGAGGCATCTACAGCGATAAGGGGTGCATGATCCATGCGTGCAAAGAATTTAACAACACCGCTTTCGTCAACAATGGTGACTGCAACAGAAAAACCCAGTTCGGCTGCCTTTGCCATGGCAGCATTTGCCATTCGTTCCGCATCCTTCAGGCAGACCGATCTTTTGATAATATCCTCCATCTGTTCAAAATTTATTCTGAATATCCGCCGATCCAGGCAACAGGGAAATCCGGTACCCTGGTTGTGAGACTAAAAGTACTAAATATTAATTGACAACGGTTGCTCTTTTGGTTCCCATGTAATTTACCTTTTTAACTTCACGGAGATAACTGATCAGGGCATCGTTCGTATTGACCTTCGTAATCGTACCCGGATCCTTGTGGTCGAATTTATAAGCGGAGGCGATGTAGTTGTTCATTGCTACACTGTATTCATGTGTGGGATCAAGCGCTTTTCCTGATTTGTCAAATACCTCAACCTGTGCGCATTGCTTTTTTCCGTTGTCGGTTATCCTGTAGTTCATTCCCGACACCTGGAGGTCGATCTCCTTTTCGTGCTGGTATCCGTAGCAAATCAGCGATTTTATTTCATCCACAGTCATCGAAAATAGAACAACCTGGTTGTTGAACGGGTCGAGTTTAAAGATATCCCTCAGTGTAATATTCCCCTCGGACAGGGAGGGGATCCGGATGCCTCCCTTATTCTGAAATGCGAAATCGACCTTCAGCTGGCTGGTTATGGCATCTGTCATGAGGCTGCCCAGCTGGTCAAGCCCTTCAACCGGTTTTTCCGCTGTTCCGACCACCTGGTCGAATTCCTTGTTGTTGCTGTACCGGTCGATCAGACTGTGAACCTCCCCGTTTTCCGGTTTCAGCGATTCAAAGGAGATTAATTCGTCGTGAAGATTTGAAATTTTCCCATGGTCGATCCGGAAGGTGGTTTTCCCGACATATTTCAGGTATGACCCGGCCTGGACGATCATGACTCCGTTTTCAATGCGCGGTTTTTCAAGGAGTGTATGGGAGTGGCCGCCGATGATCAGGTCAAACTGGGCCATTGAATCGGCAAGCTTTACATCGTCCTCGACGCCCAGGTGCGACAGGGCGATCAGGTTCCCGTAATGTTTTTTCAGCCAGGCGTACTCCCTTGCTGCTGTCAGCCCGGCTGTAAACCTGATCCCGGTCATATGGGTCGGGATTGAACTGGGAAGTCCGTTGTCGTCGAGCTGGATCAATCCCAGCAGGACGATCGAATCGCCGTTATCCGCACCCAGGACCACGTAGGGCTTCACCGTGCCCAGCAGCGCACCCGAGGCGTCAAGGTTGCTGCATACAAACGGGAACCTGGCCTGCTGAAACCTTTTATGCAGGAATTCCTGTCCCATATCGAATTCGTGGTTGCCCACGGCGCTGACTTTAAACCCGCAGTGATTCATCAGGTCAATCATGGGGAACCCTTTATCGGGAACCATGTCCACATTGGGATTGCCTGTGAAATTATCCCCTGCGGCAACCAGGAACACATTTGGATTTAATTTATGCAGGCTGTCGGCCAGGTAGGCCAGTTTTGCCATATTGTCAATCCTGGCATGCATATCGTTTGTATGGAGTATGATGACCGTGGCAGGGTTCTGACCCTGGCCATGGTATATACCAAGGGTTGACAGAAGAAAGAAGAGGAGTGCCGGGAAGATCAGCGTTCTTTTATTCATGGTGGGGTGTTTTTGCAAAAATACAAAACCGGATTGGTATTTGCCAAAAAAGGGGGAGCCGCTTCAGAAACGAATTTGATGATTCGCAGATGAAGCGGCTCCCGGGTAATAATTGCAAACCAACCTATTGCAAGCACACCAGCGTTCCGTCCTGTTTAAGACGAACCGCCAGGTGTATATTTTACATCGGCTTCCTATATGCCGATATATTATACAGACGCTTCTTTTTTCATGAAGTTGCCCGGTTCGGCAGAAATTGAAAAAAGAATTTTCTCAGCCAGTTCCGATGCCTGTTTTCGTAATTCATTCACGGCGGTGCTTTCCCACAATTCTCCCTTCAGGTTTGAACCAAGGGTGAAAAGCCGGGGCTGAAGGCAGTCGTTTTCATCAATAACTTTATAGGTTTTAATATCTGTCCTGATTCCAAGCCGCAGCCGATCCTGGGTGATGATTCCCTTTATGAGACAACTTTTCAGTAAAAGGCTCCCCGATTTCATCAGGTCGGTTTCCGGACCGGTGCAGTTGATGACGCGATCTGCCTCTGTTTTACTTACAATACCATTTTTTTTCTCAAGGTATTCAACCGTTAGCGACTGGTCAGTTTCAGTGATGTCAACAATTGTTCCTGCTATTACATGCAATTTTCCGTCAATTCTCAGCTTCTGGATGTTGTCG
>JBAXFZ010000426.1:0-3685 GCA_037139685.1 Bacteroidota bacterium | reverse complement strand
ACCGGTTCAATGGAGAACACCCCTTTCAATCCGTCGATTTCGGGGAGCACATTCCTGATCCTATGGTAAATTTCGGTGTCGGAAAAGACCAGGTATTCAATTCCCGAATCCTTGAAGATATACCGGTAATTCTCTTCGCTGATGGTCGGGTAGATCGGGACCTGGATCGCTCCAACCTGAAGGATTCCCATGTCGAAAAAATTCCATTCCGGGCAATTGACCATCAGGGTGGCGATTCGCGTCCCTTTCCTGATCCCCAGCGAGAGCAGGCCCAGGCTGATCCAGCGGCTGTAGTTGAGATAGTCATCGGCAGAATACGACACCCAGCTCCCCTTCTTTTTTACATTGAACAGGTCACTGATCGAATTATACTCATCCTTGTATAATTCCAGGAGATCGAATATCCGGGTTACCTCTGCCATGCTATTATAACGAAATTAGTTTGGTTTATTCAAAGAGTTTCTCAATTTGTGCCCTGTATTTTTCAGCAATGACATTCCGCTTCAGTTTCATTGTTGGCGTGATCTCCCCTGTATCGAAGGTCCATTCAGTATCGAGCAGGTCCCAGCTTTTGATTTTCTCGGTGTCGCCCAGGCATTTGTTATATTTATTGACCTCCGTCTGGAACCGCTTCCGTATGCGGGGAAGGTTGATCATTTCCGAGTTTGTGGTATAGGGTATCTCCTTCACCGTACAATAGGATTTGAGGAAGATGAAGTCGGGCACGATCAGGGCGCCGGCAAACTTCTGGTGTTCCCCGACAACCACCATCTGGTCGATGAAGAGCGATTCCTTAAAGGTATCTTCGATGGGCTGCGGACTGATATATTTACCGAACGAAGTTTTAAACAGCTCCTTCTTCCGGCCCGTGATCTTCAGGTGACCTTCCGGTTCAATCCTTCCCAGGTCGCCTGTATGGAACCAACCTTCGGCATCAATCGCCTCGCCGGTCATTTCAGGCTCCTTGTAATAGCCCTTCATCACGTTTGGCCCCTTGCACAGGATCTCCCCGTCATCTCCAATCTTAACCTCCACATTCCGCAGAACATGGCCAACCGTTCCAAATTTCCTTCCGTTTCCCGACAGGTCGTTTACTGAAATGACCGGAGAGGTTTCAGTCAGGCCATAGCCTTCCAGGACATCGATTCCTGCACACGTAAACATCCGTGCCAGGCGGGGCTGCAGGGCAGCTCCTCCCGAAACTATCAGCAGATGCTTCCCCCCCAGTGCATTGCGCCACTTGACATACACCAGTTTATCGTAAATCTTTCGTTTCAGTTCATAAAACCATCCGTTGGCGCCATTGAGCTCATACCTGAGGGCCAGGTGCAGGGCCCAGAAAAATATCCACCTCTTGGCACCGGTCAGTTTATGCCCAGTGGCAAACAGCTTGTCATAGATCTTTTCCAGGAGCCGGGGAACCGTCGAGAGAATATCGGGCTGAACCTCCTTCATGTTGTCGGTGATGGTTCCTAGGTTTTCAGCATAATAGATTGAAAACCCGAGGTAATGGTACAGGTAGTTCAGCATCCGCTCATATACGTGGCACAGGGGAAGGTAACTCACCGCCTTTGCCTCTTCACCAAAGGGAGGAATGTGCTTGCAGTGCATGAAATTTGAAATGATGTTGTGATGCGTCAGCATAACCCCTTTGGGATTGCCCGTCGTACCTGAAGTGTAGATGATGGTGGCCACATCACCGGGCACAACGGCAACTTTTCTTGACTCCAGCAGGGCCTTGTCAGGGTTGCTTTTGCCAAGTTCAATCAGGTCGTTGAGATGTTTATGCTCATCATGTGCCTTGTAAGTAAAGACCCCTTTGATATGGGATATTTCAGGGAGGATATGCTGGATTTTCCGGAGCAATTCCTGTCCGGAAATAAAAACATATTCAACCTCAGCATGGTTCAGGATATACTTGTAGTCCGATTCGCTGATCGTTGCGTAGATGGGAACATGAACCGCCCCTACCTGCAGGATGGCCATGTCGACGAAATTCCATTCAGCCCGGTTTGAGCTGATTTGCGCGATTTTATCACCCGGTTTCACCCCCATCGCCAGGAACCCGTAGCTGATATTGTCAACGATTTCACGGTACTGGAGAATGCTGTATCTCGACCATTCCCCGTTTTCCTTCGATGCGACAACATCGGGTTTTGGCTTAAATGTAGCCTCATGGTAAGGCAGCAGGTCAAAAATGCGGGTTACTTCCATATCACATAGAGTTAGCTGATTAGCAAGCCGGAAAATGAATGCAATGATAATAAAAATTCAAGATAAGTTCACCCCGGCCTTCCTATATCCTCGCTTCGCCGGGGGTTATTAAATCAGAAACCTGATTCTGTGTGATTTACATATTCAGACTCGATTAATATTTCCAGGGTTAGCCAGGCATCACCATTCCTTACAGCCCAAACTCCATAAAATATCGTGAATGTCGCAATAACCCGGTTGCTGTTATTTATTGCTCATTGTTTAATGCTCAGAGCACTTTATGCATATTCACCGCACTCGCCTGCGCAGTCGGCATCAGCACCAGGTCATTCACATTAACATGATCGGGAAGCGTAGTCACATAATAAACAGCATCTGCAACATCGCCTGCCGAAAGCGGCGTAAAGCCCTTATAAACATTATCGGCCCGTTCCTTATCTCCCTTGAAACGCACCAGGGAGAATTCGGTCTCTGCTGCTCCGGGAGCAATCTGGGTAACTTTGATATTATGCGAAACAAGGTCGATGCGTGTCCCCCTGGTGATGGCATCCACGGCAAATTTTGAACCGCAGTAGACATTGCCCATCGGGTATACCTCTCTCCCTGCGATGGATCCGATGTTGATGATATGCCCCTTCCTGCGGGCCACCATCAGCGGCGAAACCATGCGGGTCATGTAAAGCAGCCCCTTTACATTGGTATCGATCATCCGTTCCCAGTCGTCAACAACCCCTTCATGAACTGGGTTAAGCCCCACAGCCAGGCCGGCATTGTTGACCAGGACATCAATATTCATGAAGTTTTCAGGAAGGGAGGCGATGGCGTTTTCGACTTCATCCTGCTTTCTCACATCAAAACAGAGGGTCAGGACTTCAATTTTACAGGTAGTCCGAAGTTCCATTGCCAATTCTTCAAGCAGCTCGTGCCGCCGGCCGGTTATGATGAGGTTATGCCCGTTTTCTGCAAATTTCCGGGCGATTGCCCGGCCAAAACCGGCTGTGGCGCCGGTGATCATGATAAGTTTTGACATATAATTAAGTTTAGAGGTAGCGAGGTAGCGAAATAGCAAAATAGTGAAATGCGAAATGCGAAATGGCGTAAATGGTTTTTTATGATTTTTGCTGTATCCAGTTTCTTGCGTTTGCAAAGGCTTCGATCCACGGGGTTATTTCGTCGGTTTTGCGCTCACCGGGGTAATTGGGCCACTGCCACGGGAGAACTGAATCCTCCAGGTGCGGCATGATGGCCAGGTGCCGGCCGTCGTCGGAGGCAATGCAGGCGGCATCGAATTGCGAGCCGTTGGGATTGCCGGGATAGCCGTGATAGCTGAACTTTGCCGGAATGTTGTAGGATTGTTCTCCCTGCGGGAAGTTGAATTTGCCCTCCCCGTGTGCAACCCAGATGCCCAGTTTTGAACCTGCCAGTGTTTTCAGCATAACCGAGTTGTTAGGCAGCACATCAAGTCCAACAA
>JBAXFZ010000425.1:0-3719 GCA_037139685.1 Bacteroidota bacterium | reverse complement strand
ATGTTGACAATCGTGCCGGTCATAATTTATAAACTGTGTTCAGTCCGCCATATTACCTGGTCCTGGAGCGCTTTGCTCATCTCCACCCAATAGGCTGAGAAACCTGCCACCCTCACGACCAGGTCGCGGTAGTTTTCAGGATGCAACTGTGCATCTTCCAGCATTTTGGAGTCAACGACATTAAACTGGACATGGAATCCCGGTTTTTCAAAATAGGTCCTGATAAGGGCAAGCAGGTTTTTGGAGCCGGATTCTCCCCTAAGGGCCGAGGGATGAAATTTGAGATTTAGCAGGCCGCCGCGGATCCTTGTATGATCGACCTTGGAGGAGGAACGGATCACGGCCGTGGGCCCGAAGCTGTCGGTGCCGGGAAAGGGTGATGTAACCCCGTCGGCCAGGGGCTCTCCTTTGAGACGCCCGTCAGGAAAGGCATTGCATACTCTACCGAATGGAACCGGGGTTGAAATGGCCAGCATCGAGGGATCATAGGGTTTGCCCAGGTAGTTGTCCTGCCCCTCCACCCACCTGCAATAATCATCAAACAGGTCGAGAAAGATGGTATCAACATAGTCGTCGTCGTTTCCCCAGTGGGGAACCGCCAGTGCCTTTTTGCGCAACGACTCAGACCCGGCCCAGTTTTCACTCACGGCCCGGAACAGTTCCACGGGGGTGCACACCTGGTCATCGAAACATAATTTCTTAATCACTGCAAGCGAATTGGCAACGTTTACCATGCCCGACGAAAGGGTGGTAATTGACTGGTTAAGCACGGCACCGCCATCATCCATGCATTTCCCCCTGCGCAGGCAGTCGTTGACAAATACCGAACAGAAGATCAGCGGCACCGTATCCCGGTGAGCCTTCATCACGATATTCCAGTATTGCTGCCAGTTCCTGACAGACTCATGCATGATGTCGAGGTAGTATTGCCGGATATCCCCGAAACTTTTCAGTTCCCTTTCCGGGTACACCCTTATCCCTGTATGCGGATCAACTCCCTGGTTGAGGACAAGATCGATGATTTTGCCATGGTTAACAAAACCGGCCTGGACAATGCCGTAGGCCATGCCCTGCAGCGTTGGCTCGGTACATCCCCCGATGGCGCTGTGTTTCCGGATGATCTCAACGGGGAGCCCGCTGGTTTTCATCTCGTGCCCGATATAGGTCGCCTGGTTAAAAAAGGCCGGGTAACCTACGCCGGTTTTTACACATTCGGCGGCCTTCATCAGGAACTCCGTGTCAAGTTTTTCATCCCACCATACCGACAGGGTCGGCTGGGTCATCTGGATGTTTATCTGCGCCTGGAGCATGGCCAGGGAGAGCTCGTTGTCGGCACGCTGCCCGTTTTCATCGATACCCCCCAGGATCAGGTTCTGGTAAAGGTTCCCGTGACCCAGGCCCTGCCAGCTGAGGCTGGCAATGTACTCGATCTGGGTCATCTTTACGAAGAGCTCCTCGAGCAGGGTGATGGCCTTTTCGGAGGTAATTGACCGATCGGCTTTATAGTACGGATAGAGTACCATGTCAAGCCTGCCTGGCGAATAGCCGAGATGCGATCCCTCAAGGTGCCCCAGAAGGTATGTAAACCAGAATGACTGGAGCGCCTCCCTGAAATTGCGGGGAGGTTCCATTGGCACATGGCTGCATATTTCTGCCATTTGCTCCAGCTCCGTTTTGCGGACGGGGTCCTGTTCCATGCCGGCCATCCGCAGTGCTTCGGCAGCATAGTTTGCAGCAAATGCGGCTGCTCCCTGCAGAACGGTGATGGCAGCTCTCCAGAAATTCAACCTGGTATCTTCACCCCTGTTTTCCTCTATAGCTGATTTGATTTTTGCCTCGGTTTCCCTGATGATCACGGCATACCCCTTTTCCAGGGCCGATTCATAATCAAGGATCAGGCGCCCTTCGGGACAGGGTTCGTGCGGTGCGGTGTACAAACCGATCTTCCAGCCGTCTTCGATGAAGCCAGCCTTGCTGAACTGCCCCATCCAGAGACGGTTGCCCTGCTCCATAAAGCATTTGTCCTCCCAGTATTCACAGATATCCTTAAACTCTTCATATTCACTGCCGGTGATCAGGAATTTGCCCGATATCAGCCTTAACCCGGCCTGGTCCGCCGCTTTCCTGGTCTTTTCAATACCTCCGCCGGTTCCCTGCTCGGTGTGTTTCGATTGTGAGTCCTGCTCCTCTTTCCTCATCTCTTTCAGAAACGGGCCGGCGGCATAGTTGGCGTAGGGAACAGCCCCCCGGATAAAACGGGTTTTATTGCCTGCCAGCATATCCTGGTCATGGATGACAGGCGTCAAATGTGCGATTGCAAAAGCATGGTCCACAGCCCTGCGTTCAAGCAGTTCCATCCCGGAGGTAAGCCGGTGCGACCCGCTAAGATGTTTGATGTACTCGATGTCGACCATCAGGGGGGAATCAAGATAGCGCTTTTTGAAGAATGCGGTACGCGAACAGGATGGGGCTCCGGTTATTTCACGTGAGGCGATGCGATCAGAAAGAGGTGACATAAATGAACGATTTGATGGTTATTGTTGGTGTTCGTTTAGTTATTCAGTATGTAGAACTGACTCCGGTGCCTGCTGGTAAAATATTTTATCTAAATTTGATTAACGGTTTGTTTGCCATCGGGTCAGTTTTTCAATAATCCTCCTGTTTGCCAAATATAGTACTTATTTTCACAGTTTCCTACAGGTGATAAAGACCAAAATTATGACAATGCCCGGTTCCCGGATTACAGTTTTGTTTATTTGCCTGCTGGCGATCCTGCCGGTTTTCATCTCAGCCCAGGCAGTGTTTATAGCAGGAGATCTTAAGATCACAGTCTCCCGAAAAGGAGAGATCAGCAGCTTTTATGACCTGGCCCGTGAAAAAGAATACATCGATGCCGGTCACCCTTCACCGGTCATGCAGGTAAAGGTTGACGGTGAATGGGAGTCCCCGGCAAATGCTGAGTATGAACCTGAAACGGGGGATGCCTCTTCAGGTATCCTCCTGCTTACCTACGAAAGGAGCAAGGTAACGCTTAAGATAAGGGTTCTCCAGGCACCAGCCTACACAAGGTTCGAGCTTGCCGGGGTTAGCCCTGCGGGGAGGGTTGACCTGGTCGTATGGGGACCCTACCCGCTGAAACCGGATGAGACGGTCGGCGAGATTATCGGTGTGGTGCGTAACCATGAATTCGCACTGGGTCTCCAGGTGCTGAATGTCAAAACCCTGGGGGGATTTCCTCTGAATGACGAGGGCTCCGATCCTTCACGAAGCAACACGGCGAAGAAAACAGCCAGTGGAAGCGTGCTCCAGGCTTTCTCGATGGACAGGTCACGACCGCGCCGGATCAGCGCCTGGTGGGGTCAGTTTCCCAATATGCAGGTCACTCCGGTTGAGGGGGAGACGACCGAGGGTTCTGCCATTGCACTCTTTGGCTGTGCAGCAGGTAAGTGTCTTCAAACCATCGGGGATATAGAGCTGGCTGAAAAGCTTCCCCATCCCATGATAAATGGGGCCTGGGGCAAGGCTTCATCCCAGGCAGGCCGCTCATACCTGATTGCCGATTATTCCGAATCGACTGTGGATGAACTGCTCGGCTATACGAAAAGAGCAGAACTTAGGACCCTCTATCACATGAACGGCTGGAAAAGCTGGGGGCATTATGAGCTTGATTCTGCCTTCTTTCCCCACGGACTGAACGGGTTTAAAACCTGCCTGGCGAA
>JBAXFZ010000424.1:0-3739 GCA_037139685.1 Bacteroidota bacterium | reverse complement strand
AGTCTCATAGAGGCAGGATGGAAGGGTGAGACAAGGGATTGTTATTTCGACGCTAAGTTAAACATTTCCAGGCGGTATGGATCATCTGCAGGCGGATTTTTTTCAGTGAACAGGGATTTCTCAAAGGAGATTCATCATGCCATGTGAAGCAGGATTCATGCGCCGGCATAAACGGTATGATTTTTAATTTTGCTACTTTTACATCTGAATATTTATTATGATGATTTTCGATTTTATCAGGGATCTGCGCCGGCGCGATCACAAGCCCCGTTTCGGAGGGCTGGATATCCTGAAATACATTGGGCCCGGGCTGCTCGTTACCGTTGGATTCATCGATCCCGGGAACTGGGCCTCCAATATCGCGGCAGGCTCTGAATATGGGTACGAGCTGCTGTGGATGGTCACGCTCTCGACCGTCATGCTGATCATTCTTCAGCACAATGTAGCACACCTGGGCATTGCAACCGGGTTGTGCCTTTCGGAGGCGGCCAATAAACACACCCCGGCCTGGGTCTCCCGAACCGTGCTGATTTCGGCCATGGGGGCGTCGGTTTCGACATCACTTGCCGAGATCCTGGGCGCCGCAATCGCGCTCAACATGCTTTTCAATATCCCGATTCCTGCCGGTGCCATCCTTTCGTTCGTATTTGTAAGCATTATGCTGCTGACCAACTCGTATCAGAAAATCGAGAAGTTTATCATTGCCTTTGTTTCCATTATCGGGCTGTCATTCCTGTATGAACTGACCCTGGTCGATATAAACTGGGTCCAGGCCGGGATAGGATGGGTGAAACCCTCGATCCCCCAGGGGTCGATGATCATCGTGATGAGCGTCCTGGGTGCCGTGGTGATGCCCCATAACCTCTTCCTTCATTCCGAGATCATCCAGAGCCGCCAGTGGAACCTGGAGGACGAGAAAGTGATCAAGCGCCAGCTGGACTATGAGCTTTTCGACACCCTGTTTTCAATGATCATCGGGTGGGCCATCAACAGCGCGATCATCCTGCTGGCAGCCACCGCATTTTTCAGCCATCACCTGCCGGTGGGAGAATTACAGCAGGCCGAAAGCATCCTGAAACCGCTCCTGGGCAGCCATGCGGCCATTGTATTCGGGGTTGCGCTGCTTTTTGCAGGCATCGCCTCCACCATCACCTCCGGGATGGCCGGGGGAAGCATCTTTGCAGGGCTTTTCGGAGAGCCGTACGACATCCATGACAGCCATTCCCGGCTCGGGGTGCTGATTTCACTGGTCGTCGCCCTGCTGATAATCTTCCTGATCAAAAATCCTTACCAGGGGCTGATCTTTTCACAGATGGCCCTGAGCATCCAGCTTCCCTTTACCATTTTCCTGCAGATTTACCTTACCTCTTCGCGCAAGGTGATGGGCAAATATGTCAACACCACCTCCACCAGGGCAATGCTGCTTGTCGTCGGGACCATCGTGATCTTCCTGAACATAAAATTGCTCCTCAGCTTCCTGTGAAAATAACTACCTTTGCCCGGTTATTAAGGTTCCCTGCCATCTGATGAAAAAAAGACCTTCGTTATTCCGGAAAATCCTGAAGGGTACAGGCTGGTTTTTTTTAACACTCCTCGGTGTTGAACTGGTGCTCTATTTCCTGGTGCAGGTCTATGATTTTCCCGGGCAGCATCCATTTTCAGGAGAAAAGATCTATAATCCCTACCTCGGGATCGACAGTACCCGGTGGCATAAGACCAACTTTCATTTTCACACAAGGGTATGGGGAGGGCTGACCAGCGGGCGCAGCAACTCCAACGAGGCTTTCTACCGTATTTACAAGGCATTGGGGTATGATGCGCCGCAGATATCAAATTACCAGTCGATCAATGAGTCTTTCAGGGATTCATCCTTTTACATCCCCGGTTATGAACATGGTTTTGGCATCCGGAAGAAACACCAGGTGCTTATCGGTTCACATCAGGTATTGTGGCTCGATTATTCCATTGTCCAGAACCTGAGTCATAAGCAGCATATGCTTAACCTGCTCAGGCCTGACAATGATGTTGTAGCGATTGCCCACCCGGGCTGGGAGGATGGTTATTCCCTCGACGATGTCCGCTATCTCACCAACTATGACCTGCTTGAGGCGCTTAACCACAACTGGCGGTCGGTCCCGCACTGGGATGCCGCCCTTTCGGCCGGCCGTCCTGTATATATCCTTTCGGATGATGATGCCCATGACCTGAACAGCCCGAACGAGATCCAGCGGAATTGCACCTATGTTAACAGCCCGCAGAACAGGGGTGCTGACCTTGTCGGTGCCCTCAAGTCCGGGAAGGCCTTTGGTGTTGAGGTTTACATGGGAACCGGCGAGACTTTTGCCATAAAGGAAGCAAACGCAAAGCTGATCCCGAGGGTCAATTCGGTGAAGGTTTGCGGTGATACTCTGTGGGTTTCGGTGAGCGGAAAACCACTGAAGATTACCTTTATCGGCCAGTCGGGAGAAACAAGGAAAATCGTGCCCATGGTCAGCAGGGCCTGGTATAAATTCACACCCGGGGATAACTATATCAGGACAGAGATTGTTTTTTCCAGGAGTTATGATTACCAGACTTTTGCACCGGGTACAATTTTTTACCTGAACCCTGTCTTCAGGTATGACGGCACAACTCCTTCAAATATCCTGCTTGCCGAAATCAACTGTCCCCGTACCCTGATTCTCCTGATCTTCGGATTCGGCTCACTGGCAGGCCTTCTGGCTGCAGGATGGTTTTTAAACCGTAAACCGTAAATTGTCGATGTTCTCAAACCGCAGGATATATTGGGCGTTTTTCATTTTGCTTGTGGTATCGGCCGTAATCCGCGCGTTTATTGCAGGTTTTATCGAACTGGGCAACGATGAGGTCTACTACCTGACCTATGCAAGGTTCCCGGCCCTGAGCCATTTCGATCATCCTCCAATGGTCGGGCTTGTCATCCAGCTGTTTACCCTGAACCTGACCTTCGAAAGCGAGTTCTTCCTGCGCCTGGCGGCCGTGGTACTGGGAACGCTCAGTACCGCCATGATGTTCCTGATCGGCAGGCAGATCAAAAACCCGTTAACCGGTTTGTATGCCGCACTGCTCTATACAGCCTCATTTTACGGTTTTATCCTGAGCGGCACATTCATCCTTCCCGACGCTCCCCAGGTATGCTTCTGGCTCGTTACCCTTTATTTCCTGCTCAGGTCGCTGCCCGACAGGGAGCCGACATCCGAAAGCAGGAATTACCTCCTGCTGGCCGGCATTTTTGCGGGGTTTGCCCTCATCTCAAAATACCATTCGGTGTTTTTAATTGCCGGTGTGTTTCTTTATGTTTTGTTTTACAACCGCCGGTGGTTTAAGTCACCGGAACTGTACGGATTTTTTATCATCGTAATACTGATCTCGGCACCGGTGGTTTTCTGGAACATCGAGAACAACTTCATCAGCTTTACTTACCATGAAGGCCGCGTTTCGATTACCGAATCCGGGTTTAAACCCCAGTATTTCCTGACGGAGATGGTGGGTGAGTTTTTTTACAACAACCCGGTGAACGTGGTGATCATCCTCACGGCCCTTTTTACCCTTTTCTTCCGCAGGAGTTTCCTGGCCTCCTCCTCCAAACGACTCCTTTTGTTGACAAGTGTTCCGCTGGTGCTTGTTTTCCAGTCATTTTCCCTGTTCCGCAGCACCCTTCCGCATTGGACCGGCCCGGGTTACCTGGGACTTATCATCATCGCTGCCGCCTTCCTGGCCG
>JBAXFZ010000423.1:0-3756 GCA_037139685.1 Bacteroidota bacterium | reverse complement strand
GTCGCCTAGATTTGGCCCAATATGAGGCCGTCCGCTGTCAAAACCAATTATGTACCCGCCATTGCTCTCTATCCCGTAGGATAGTATTTTCCTGACAGCCTCCGTGATGGGCTTGTTAACATTCTGGGTCTTTTTGTTTAGCAGAAGGGTTTCGTTATCCGGGGTTTCGATTCCAAGGAATACATAACGGAAATCGGCATCCTTCATCAGTTGCAGCAGTTCATCGTCGTCGGCCAGGTTCACCGAGGCTTCGGTGGTGAAATAAAACGGGTATTTCCGCGCCCTTGTCCATGCGATCATATCATTTAGGAGCGCCTTGACCCTCTTTTTATTCCCGATGAAATTGTCGTCCACCATGTCGATATGCCCACGGTAGCCGAGGTCATAGAGTGATTGCAGCTCTTTGATGACCTGTTCGTTGGTTTTAAATCGCGGGATACGGCCATACAGTTCGATTACATCGCAAAACTCGCAGTTAAAGGGACATCCCCTGATATATTGCAGGCCGAGCATGATATAATCGTTGAACCGGATCAGGTCGTAACGGGGAACATAGGCAAACTGCATGTCGGCTTTTTCAGCCGAAACGTACTTTCCCCGGGTGACCCCCCGCTTCAGATCATCAAGAAACAGTGGAATGGTTATCTCTCCTTCTCCCAAAACCAGGAAATCGGCATTTTTATAAAGGTCGGGTTGCGAAGTGGGATCCGGACCGCCAACGACCACGATGCAATTTTCCCGGTGAGCTCTTTCAATCAGTTCAAGCATGCTGTTCTGCTGGGGCAGCATACCTCCTATGCAAACAAGGTCGGCAGCACGCAGGTGCTCGTCCAGCAATGGTTCAACATTCTCGTCGATCAGCCGGAATTCCCAGTGCTGCGGCAAAATAGCAGCAACCGTGAGCAGGCCAAGCGGGGCGGCCGGGTATTTTTTTTCTACAATTTTACAGACATCCTGGTAATTCCAGAAACTATAATCGGAGAATTTTGTCTGGACGAGGAGACACTTGGTAATTCCACTGTACAAATCTTTCATAATTGTTTATTCCGGGAAAAACACAACACAATATCCTGGGCAACAGGATACCCAATTCCGGCGTGGATTCCGGAAGCAAAGATAGGCAATTTTCATGAGGGTGTTTTTCAGAGATTTCCGAAGACTTTTTTCAGCAATTCGCTGGTCCGGGCGGCCGGGTTCTGCCTTATTTTCACCTCCTCCTTCGCAATCATTGTAAACAGGCCGGTGATGGCCTTCTCCGTTACATATTCGGCCAGGTCGGGATTTTGTTTCGATACGAAGGGAATCTTGTTGTATGCCTTTATCAGGTCGGCCCAGTATTTTGTCGCATTCACCTTGTCGAGCGATGTTTTAATGACGGGCGAAAAACTTGATTTGAGCTCAGGTGTGGTTGTATGCGACAGGTAACGTGTCGCGGCATCGGGCTGCCCTTTAACAATCTGAATGGCATCAGAGATGGTCATTTTTTTCACTGCGGCCACGAAGATGGGCTGAGCCCCTTTTGCAGCATCTTCTGCCGCATGGTTGATGGCCAGGACCGCTTCGTCAACCTGTTTGCCGAGACCAATTGCCCTCAGTTTCGTTTCAATATTCCTGGCTGATTCGGGGAAGGGTATCTTGATCTCCGGGTTTGAAAAATAGCCGTCAAGTTTAGAAACAATTGCTACGCTTTCACCGGTTCCCTTTACTAGGGCCTCTTTTATGCCGTCGGCTGCATCTTTTTCGGTCAGTCCTGTTTTCCCGGTCCCGATCATCTTCATGGCCTTGTCAAGGATCTGGGCATTCAGTCCGATTGTAAAAAAACCGGCAAAAATTATGGCGAAAATGATCTTTTTTTTATACATATGATTGTTGTTTTATGAGTGCCGCCAGGCGATTTGTCTTTTTCTTCGGAGGCAATGGCTTAACTCCATGTATTAATGCATGCAGGTGTAATAACGAAAAGAAGTTGTGTTTGTTATCTTTCCGGTTGGTTCCTCCTGCTGTTTTTGAAGGATGCCGCGATGGATCAGCTGTTTGGGGTAGGGTCATGCTGCTGTTTCGACAATGCATTCCGGAACAGGATCCTGAACGAGGTGCCTTTTTCCCTCACGATTTCTATTTTTCCTTCAAGCTGTTCGACGAGAAGGCCAACGATATAGAGCCCAAGTGATTTTTCAGAATCCATCCTGGAGGTAGTTGGAAGCCCGATACCATCATCTTCAACGACAAGCCTGCACAAGTTGTTGCCGGCCGCTTCAAGCCGGATGGTGATCAGCCCTTCGCTGTCGTCGGGAAATGCATATTTGAAGGCATTTGTAAGAAGTTCGTTAACGATAAGGCCAATGGGCAATGCTGATTCGATATTCACATCTACCGGATCGAGGTGTGTTTCAAGTTTTACGCTATGACCGCTGAAGGTGGTCAGTATCATAAATGACAGGGATTCGATATAGGATTCGAGCCTTACCCGGTCAAGGTTCTCTGATCGGTATAGGTGTTCATGTATCAGCGCCATCGAACGGATCCGGGTTTGAATATCAATGATCATCCGGGTGATCTCATCGTTGGTTGTGTTCCTGAGCTGGAAGTTGAGCAGGCTGATGACAATCGCCAGGTTGTTTTTAACTCGGTGATGAATTTCGCGGAGTAAAACCTCCTTCTGGTCTGTATTGCGGCGTTTCAGCTCTTCAATCTCCCTCTCCTTCGAACGGTCCCTGATAACCAGGATCACCTTGTCAACTTTCCCGTCTTTTAAGATGGGAACCTGGGTGATCTCCACGTGGAGTGCCTTTCCATTCAGTGTGAAATTCTGCTCCCCAACCGACAGCTTCCCTGTTTGGAATACGGTCTCCGTGTCTGCAACCGTTTGACTGCTGATGAATGGAAAACATTCCATGATTTTTTCTCCCATGCAGTCACGGGTAAACCCCTGGCTGATCAGTTCCGATTTCAGGGCTTCATTGAACATTACGATTTTATATTGTCCGTCAACCACATAGATCCAGTCGGGGAGTGAATCCAGGGTTTCACGGTATTCAATTTCCGAACGGCGAAGGGCCTCTTCTGTCTGCTTTCTCCTGGTGATGTCGACAAAATCTACCGAAATGGCGTTGGGGCCTGTCCTGAATACATGTACGTTATAGAATCCGGAGAATCGTTCGTCGTTGTATTCTATCTCGAATGATTGCGGACCAATTTCGTTTTTCGCCACCTTGCGGTATAAATCGGGAATTTCGGTGTTTTCAAGGTTTGGGAAGGCCTCGGTGATGGTTTTTCCCAGGAGCGATTTGTGGGAAATGCCGATGATATTGTCGGATGCAGGATTCGCACCCGAAAGAACGAGCCTGCCGTCATCAGCCAGGTGATAAAAATACATGGCAGTCGGAGAGGATTCAACCACGCTTCTGAATTTTTCCTCCGATGCCCTGAGTGCCTCCTCGGCCTGTTTCCGCTGGGTAATCTCCCGCACGATGGCCCACATGCCCTCGTTTTCGCCTGCAGCGTTTCTGACCAGGAAAGTCCGAAGTTCGACAGGGAATATGGTGCCGTCTTTTTTACGGTATTCCTTCTGGTAAACAAGAGAGTGCCCGTTGATAAGGATCTGTTCGTCTACGATTTTCTGCTCATAGACATGCCAGGTTTCAGGGGTAAGGTCGCGGTAAGTAATTTTTTCAAGTTCACCCGGGCTATACCCGACCATTTGCTGGTAGGCATTGTTGCTGTCGCTGATCCGCCCCTCCATATCGGTGAAGACAT
>JBAXFZ010000422.1:0-3760 GCA_037139685.1 Bacteroidota bacterium | reverse complement strand
CCACATCAGTCTTGACCTGGATGCAAACCATTACCGGTGGTGGCAGATCTGGTATCCCGACGGGCAGGCGGCCTACGAAAAGATCACCGGGACCAAGGGGTTTGAAACAGCCTTGTATGCCGACCACGTATTTGAATTTGAGGATATGTACAGGGGAAAATTCAGGGAAAACCTCATGTCGCACCCCATGACCTACGCGGGCAATGTATGCAAGAATTTCCTCCTGCTTAACTTTGGCATGAATTCGGTCTTCATCAAGATTTTCCAGTGGCTCCAGGAAAACAAGGGGGAGATAAGCAAGGATTGGCTGAGCAAAGGCAACCCGCAGGATTTCTACCCGGGTGGGGCTGCCGGCACCTTCAGCTTCGTGATGCTGCTCATGTCGGTGTTGTCAATTGCAGGGATTTTCCTGGCACTACGGAGCGGCGACAAGCTGGTCTATATCCCGCTGCTGGTCTTCCTGACAATAGTGATCTCCCATTCCATCACCTACATGGACCTGATGTATTATTATATCCGGATCCCGTTCATGTTTCTTTTTACTGCATATTTCATCCGTTACCTGGGTGCTGTGACTCCAAGGGCCCATACAGTGTTGATTCAGCGGATCACGACTGCCGTCCTGGTAATGTTCATGTTCATCCTTTTCATGGCTGTCATAACATAAAACCTTTCCGGAAACGACCAGCATGCTGACGATGGAATGATCTCCGCCGGCCGGTAACCTGCCTTTATCATATCACGGTTCAGGATGAACCTGGAAAAAGCGGTTTCACGCGGGGAATCTCCCGGCCGGCGTTTTACAGGGACCGATCTGCCAATGACATAATCGGATCAGATAAACTTCATTTTCCGGGCGGCGAACAAACTCATTTTGATCAGCAGCCAGCCATGTTTGAACCTGCTGATCTGGGTCGAACCATATTCCCGGTCGCGGTAGCGGATGATGATCTCGGTAATCTTCAGGTTTAGCTTGGCAGCGCCGAAGAGCAGGTCAAAATCGCCGAAGGGGTCGAAATCGCCGAAATAGGATCGGTTTTTCTGGATGGCCAGGTAGTCTCTTTTAAACAGCACCTTTGTGCCGCAGAGGGTGTCCTTCAGCCGCTGCCCGAGGAGAAAGGTAAAAAAGACGCCAAAGAAGCGGTTTGCCAGCAGGTTCAGGAAGCGCATGGCATCCTTGTCCATGGGGTAAACCAGCCTGCATCCGTTGATAAATTCACCCTTGTTCTGCTGCAGTGCGCTGTAGAATTTCACCAGCTCCTCCGGTGGCATGGTCAGGTCGGCATCAAGGATCATGAGAATCTCTCCTTTCGCCGTCTCAAATCCCTCCCTTACCGCATTTCCCTTTCCCTTCCCGCTTTGCCTGATCACCCTGATATCCTTCATGGGGTAGGCCTCCTTTACACGGAGCATCTCTTCGTATGTATTGTCTGAAGAATGTCCCTCCACGAAGATGAACTCCTGAGAGAGTCCGAAGGAGGGGGTACGCCTGATGGCATTTTCAATGTTCCCGCGCTCATTGCGTGCAGGAACGACAATGGTGACGCTGTATTCGGTCTGCGGGGCATACTGTGGCCTGGCCACGATGATGTTCACCAGGTCGAGGTTATGAACCAGCGGGAGGTTGGCAATCACCCGGTTGAACAAAAAGTTGATCACCGGGAGATATTTGGGGAACAGCAGTTTGTGCCGGCAGGTGATGAGCTGGAACCCTTCAAGTTGCAGGAGGGTGTCGATGTCGGCTGTCGAAAGCCAGTTCTGTTTGGGTTGCCTTAGTTTCAGGTGCAGCTTCTCCCCGAGGTGCATGACAAACTCCCACAGGTAGTTGTAGTTTGAGATGACCAGCCGGGTCTGGGGGTGGCAGAAACTGCGGAGATGGGAGAAGACCTGTTGCACATCCCAGAGTGACCCCACCAGGTCGGATAAAATGATGTAGTCGAATGTCTCACTGAGGATAAACTCATCGGCCTCCCCAACATAAAAGTGAAGTTCCGGGTATTTTTCCCTGGCCAGGCCGATGATCGCCGGGGCAAAATCAATTCCAACTCCATACGAGGGTTTCATGGAGGCCAGGAGGTCGCCCGGGCCGCAACCGATTTCAAGAACCCTGCTGTTTTCGGCGATGACAAAGGAAAAATATTTTTGAAGGGAGCCATGATAGAACCCGTTCCTTCTCTTCCACTTAGGGCGGGAGGTGGCCGTTTTGTTGAAAAACTCTTTTATATCTTCCTTTTGCATGTGGTTCCTGTATATCTCAGCGGATTCTCTTGCATCCCCTGTAATTGTTAATAGATTCCCCGGTCCTTATGATTTCTGGTTCCTGCGGATCTGGGCAAGCTGTTCGGTGATGAGCCCCAACAGGAAAAAGATCAGGGTGGAAACGATCCCCAGCAGGCTTCCCACGCTCACCCCGCGACCCTCCCATACAAGCGGGATTCCCCATACCAGGGAGGCAATAAAGCATAGTATGGAAAGAGGAAGGAATATCTTCATCGGGTTGAAGAGGATCACGATGTTGATGATCTCCATCACCGTCTGGAAGGCCGTCTGGATCCCGATGGTGCTTTCGCCGTTGCTCCGTTCCCTGATGCCGATTGGCTCCTCAAGCACAAGGTGACGGTTGTTGATAAAGATCAGGGTGATGACGTCGCTGAACGACATCGTGTTGGGAGTGAGGTAGATGTATTGTTTTGCAAGGTCGGTCCGGTATACCTTCATCCCCGAATTGATGTCATGAACCGGTACGGTCATCATGATTTTTGCAAGAAGCCGGATGATCTGTTTACCGGTTCCACGGTAATAGGAGGAGGATTTCAGTCCCCGGCGCGATCCCACTACCATGTCGGCATCCCTGTTTATCAGGAAGGCGAGCAGTTTCCCGATGTCTTCAAGATAATGCTGCCCGTCGGCATCGAAGGTGATCAGGTATTTTGTGCTGCATGCCTGGATCCCGGTTTTGATGGCAGCCCCATAACCCCTGTTGAGTTTATGGTACAGAACCTCCAGGAGAGGCTCCTGGCCGAATTCCAGGAGAAACTGCCGGGTCTGGTCGGTGGAGCCGTCGTCAACCAGGATGATCCGAAACCCGTGTTGCCTGCAATAACCGACCAGTGGAAGCAGGAAAATCCTCAGGTTTTTTTCCTCGTTAAATGCCGGCAGGATCACCGTTAAATCGTTGTCTCCATTCATAAATCGCGGTTTATTACCATTGATAATACCTCAGCATTACAGCTGCAACACCCCTGGCCAGGGTTAAAAAGGCCAGTCCGGTTATAAAGAGCTGCAGGTATTTTGAAAAGATCTTTTCATCCTCTATCTCAAGAAGTATTTTGGGTTTTAAATTTGGTTTTGACTTTACCCAGGCTGTCCGCCTTGCGCTGAACAGGAGATTAAGTTTACCGGCGACCCTGCTGTTATATGCCAGGAGAAGGAGCAGGGGGGCCAGCGGTATGAAATAGCGCCCCTGGATGCCGAACAGCTTTTCCTGGGCTACGAACGAAGTATAGACATACATGGCGGATTCGATTGCCAGCAACGACGCCATAAACAGCAGGAACATAAAGAGTTTCCTATGCCAGCCAAGCTGGATATCTGCTTCAGCCATACAGACCGCGGTGATCAGCAATACGATGAGATACAGGTTCACAAGGCTGTTGGGGATAAAGGTATCCAGCCATCCCATATTCCCGACGAAATTGTTCAGAATATCGGCCCGCATGTCCTTTATGTGGTGGTTATCAGCAGGCTGATAAATGCCGTC
>JBAXFZ010000421.1:0-3770 GCA_037139685.1 Bacteroidota bacterium | reverse complement strand
TTTCATTGCCAAATCAGCCGATAAAATTTTCGAATCCACCAATTTCTACAAGAAATGAGGGTTTTACTCACGGCCGCAATCCTGTCGGGCCTGCTTTCGGCCTCCATATCCTGTTCACCGGGAGGCCATGCAAAGGATGGTCCAGCTTTACGGCTGCCTGTACCAGGTGTGGTCCATGACAGAATAACAGGTTTTACCGACAAGGATATATCCTATGCTGTTTATATCCCCGCTCCTGCCCGGTCAACCGCCGGTGATGGCATGGAAACATCCGGAAAGGGTAAAAAACTGCTGCCTGTGGTGCTGGCTTTTGATCCGCATGGATCAGGGGTGCTTCCTGTAAAAAAGTATAAGGACCTGGCAGATAAATATAATTTCATCCTCGTCGGGTCAAACAATTCCAGGAACGGGCAACCGGGCGATGAAATGAAAGGTATCATCACATCGATGTTAAGGGAGGTGCTCTCGGTATACCCTGTCGATTCCAGCCGGGTCTGTGTTGCCGGCTTCTCGGGCGGCTCCAGGGTTGCCGCGATTGCTGCAATCACCACCGGCAAGGTCAAAGCGGTGATTGGGTGCGGAGCAGGTTTGCCCGGCGGAATGCAGCAACAGGCCTTTAACTTTGACTATTTTGGAATCGTCGGAACCGCGGATTTCAATATGAACGAGATGTTGGAACTTGACCTTCCCATGACTAAGGCGGGAATGCGCCATTTCATCACCACATTCCCTGGCCCGCATGGATGGCCGCCCGACAGCATTTTCGAAGAGGGAGTTCAGTGGATTACCCTTAATGCCATGCGGGATGGTAAACTTAAGAAGGATCCGGGTTTCATTGCCTCCGTCATGAACCGGTTTGGCGAGCGTGCCGGCAAGGCATCGCGTGAAAACCACCTGATTGCGGCTGCTGAAATTTGCAGGGAAGCCATCCGGTTTGCCGAAGGGCTGACACCCTCTGACAAGTTTAAAGAGCAGGAAAATCAAATTGAAAAGAATCCTGCCTATCAAAGACAAATCGATTACAGGTCGGCAATTCTAAAAAGGGAGATGGAGGAGCAGCAGTTGTTTCAGAATTCGCTTGCTGCTAACGACCTCTCATGGTGGAAAAAGAGGATTGCCACGATGGATCCCGGAAACATGAAGGGAAAGAATCCTGAGGATACCCTGATGAACTCCCGGCTGAAAGCATTCCTTAGCCTGTTGTGTTACTCCTATGCCAATGCCGCAATCAGGCAACAGAATATTCCCGCAGCAGAGAGGATCATTGCCATATATGAGACAGCCGATAAACCGAATCCCGAGCCGAACTATATGAGGGCCATCCTGCTTGCTGCGCGTGCTGAATCAAAAGGGGCAATGGATCAGCTGAAGGTTGCCGTTTCCAAGGGGTTTGCTGAAACTGAACGCATGATGCAGCAGCCGGAGTTCCAGTCACTTAAAAGTTCCCCGGGATGGTACGAATTGCTGAAAACCATTAAATAAGGAAATATCACCAGGTTGACAGATAATCAGATGAATATAAAAGAAATTCAGGATAAGATCATCGAGTTTGGTAAGGAATTCGAAGGAGAGTTATTTACGGACGAAACCCAGCGGCTGTTGTATGCCACCGATGCCTCAGCCTATCGCCAGGTACCGGTGGGTGTCGCGCGGCCAAAAAATGGTTCTGACATACGGAAACTGATACGGTTTGCAAATTCGGAAGGGATCCCGCTGATTCCACGCACTGCCGGGACATCCCTTGCAGGCCAGGTTGTGGGCGGAGGCCTTGTGGCAGATGTTTCGAGGCACATGACCCGCATCCTCGAATTGAATGCAGCCGAACACTGGGTCAGGGTTGAGCCGGGCGTGATCCTGGATGAACTCAACAAGGTTGCCGAAGGGCATGGGCTTTTCTTCGGACCCGAGACCAGTACATCGAGCAGGTGCATGATGGGCGGCATGGTGGGAAACAACTCATGCGGCGCCCATTCCATTCTGTATGGCAGCACCCGTGATCACGTGATTTCTGTTAAGGGATTCCTGAGCGATGGGTCTGAAGTGGAGTTCGGTGAACTGACAATGGAGGAGTTCGGGGAAAAACTTTCGGGGAACAGGCTGGAAAACGAGATATACCGCCAGATAAATTCAATTCTGACAAGTCCTGCAAACCAGGAAAACATTCGCAGGGAGTATCCTGATCCGGCGATACACAGGAGGAATACCGGATATGCGCTGGATCTGCTGCTTGAAACCGCACCATTTGCAACCCGGGGCGCATCAGCACCCTCTGCAGCACCCTTCAACTTCTCAAGGCTCATAGCAGGCTCAGAGGGGACCCTGATGTTTATGACAGAGATCAAACTGAACCTTGTTCCGCTGCCTCCAAAGGAAAAGGCACTGATCTGCGTTCATTGCCATACAGTTGCGGAATCGCTCAAAGCAAACCTGGTCGCCCTGAAGTTTAATCCCGGGTCGGTTGAACTGATGGACAAAGCGATTATGGATTGCACCAGGGGTAACATCACCCAGCGCCAGAACCGTTTTTTCATTGAGGGTGACCCGGGAGCGATCCTGATTATCGAATTTGCCCGCGAATCGCGCGAAGAGATACTGGATATTTATCGCAGGCTGGAGGCGGAAATGCGTGCCGCCGGTCTGGGATATCATTTCCCGATCATCTTCCCCCCTGATGTCAAAAAGGTCTGGGATCTGCGCAAGGCGGGACTGGGAGTGCTGTCAAATTACCCGGGCGACCGCAAACCGGTTCCTGTGACCGAGGATACGGCAGTAAGCCCGGCAGTGTTACCCGAATACATCGCGGAATTTGATGCGATGCTGGCCGGGCTTGGCCTTGATTGCGTATATTATGCCCACGTGGGTTCGGGGGAACTGCATCTCCGGCCTGTACTGAACCTCAAGGACCCGGCTGATGTCGGGCTCTTCCATACAGTTGCGCTTGAAACGGCAAAACTTGTCAAGAAATTCAACTGGTCGCTCTCGGGAGAACACGGCGACGGCCGGTTACGTGGTGAATTTATCCCGATGATGCTGGGAAATGAGAATTACCGGCTTTTCAAAGAGATCAAATCGGTGTGGGATCCGAAAAACATCTTTAACCCGGAAAAAATTACCGATACGCCGAAGATGAATTCCAGCCTGCGGTTCATGCCTGGAAAACCGGCCAGGGAAATCGCAACGGAATTTGATTTTTCGGGCAGCCATGGCATCCTGCGTGCTGCCGAGCAGTGCAACGGTTCGGGTGACTGCCGAAATACCGTTATCACCGGTCGCTGGATGTGCCCATCCTATATGGCGACGAAGGATGAAAACACCACAACGCGCGCAAGGGCCAACATTTTAAGGGAGTTTCTTACCAATTCCTCAAAAGAAAACCCGTTTGATCACCGTGAAATTTACGAAGTGATGGACTTGTGCCTCTCGTGTAAGGCATGCAAGTCGGAATGTCCGTCAAATGTGGATATTGCCAAGCTCAAAGCTGAATTCCTGCAGCACTACTACGATGCCAACGGTGTTCCCTTCCGGTCGTGGCTGATAGCAAACATTACATCCATAAACAAACTGGGCAGCCTTGCCCCCGCCCTGTTCAACTTTTTCCAGAAAAACAGGTTCATATCCGGAATTACAAAAAGCATCCTGGGATTTGCGCCAGATCGGAATATCCCGCTGCTGTACTCCACCACCCTGAGGGCCTGGGTTGCAAAAAACCAGCAAACGGCTAACCGCCCGCCTGTGGCCGGAACCGGGTCAGAAGAACGGACGGTGTACCT
>JBAXFZ010000420.1:0-3794 GCA_037139685.1 Bacteroidota bacterium | reverse complement strand
CCGAAGGGAATATCGTCGCCTTCATTGAAGAAAACGGGGCGCCGGTTGAGTTTATCCAGACCGGGAAGGGGTTGGAAACAAGGTGTCCGGAAATTTGAAGAATTGGAAATTTGCAGGGCCGCAGATATATCGGGTTGAGGGTTATGGATATGCTGGAATGCAGGAATGCAGGTATGAAGGTTCTCAGGTTCGCAGCCAGGCAGGCTTTAGGTTTACCGGTTTGCAGGTTTTTGGACCGATGATATGGTAATTAATAGTATTAGATTCTGATCTATATGATGAAATCGCGCGATACGAAACCGCATATTGGTATTTTCGGCCGGAGGAACAACGGCAAGAGTTCACTCATCAACGCCCTCACCGGACAGGAGATTGCCATTGTTTCAGATGTGGCCGGCACCACGACCGACCCGGTGAAGAAGTCGATCGAAATCGGCGGGATCGGCCCGGTCGTGGTGATCGATACCGCCGGTATCGACGACAGCGGCGAACTAGGGCTAAAACGGGTGGGAAAAACCAGGGATGTGCTGAAGATCATCGATATGGCGATCCTGCTCATTGCCCACAACGAATTCGGCGACGCGGAGCAGAATCTTGTAAAGGACTTCAAGGCAAACGATCTCCCTTTTCTCATCATCCACAATAAATCGGACGAGATGGAAATTACCAAGGAGCTGTCGGGCGTCATCCACGATAAATACGATGTACCGGTTATAGGTTTCAATGCACTTGCTCCTGTTAACCTGGAGGAGGTGATCAGCCTGATCCGTGAAACGATCCCCGGAACGGCCTTCCGGAAACAGACCCTCGTAGGCGACCTGATCTCATACGGCGATGTGGTGCTGCTCATCACCCCCATCGACATCGAAGCCCCCGAAGGACGCATGATCCTGCCCCAGGTGCAGGTGATCCGCGATGTGCTCGACCATGACGGCATCGCTATCGTGTGCAAGGAGCGCGAAGTGGATGCCTTCCTGCGGAAATTGAACCCGAAGCCTGTCCTTGTGATTACCGACAGCCAGGTATTCCCGAAGGCCGATGCCGCCATTCCCAAAGATATCCCGCTGACCAGTTTCAGCATCGTCCTGGCCAGGCAGAAGGGCGATTTTGCCAGTTATATGAAAGGAACGCCGCATCTTTCAAACCTGCGCGACGGCGACCGGCTGCTGATCCTCGAATCGTGCACGCACCACGTTTCGTGCGACGACATCGGCCGTGTGAAAATCCCCCGCTGGCTGAACAGCTTCTCAGGCAAAAAACTTGAATTTGAAGTGGTTGCCGGGCTGAGTTCCATCCCGCGGCCCATTACCGAATACGCCATGGTGATCCAGTGCGGGGGATGCATGATTACAAGGAAACAGCTGCAAAGCAGGCTGAAACCGGCCATTGATGCCGGGATCCCGGTCACCAACTACGGTATGGCGATTGCCTATATGCATGGGATATACAACAGGGCAATTGCACCGTTTACAAAAGATGGGGAAAACAGGATAGACTACCTTTAAGGGCAATGAGCAATGAGCAATGAGCAATGAGCAATTAAAACAAGTGGTTTTTTGCTTTTCTCCGGTTTTTTTGACCCGGGGAGTGGGAGCAAGGTGACAACAATGGGTTATGAGCAAACTCTTCTCATGGCTTCCTGTTCTGACAATAACAGTTGGGCAATTTTATAGGCGACTTTGACTGTTGGCTGTTTACTCTTTGAAAAATTTCCTTACCCAAATTAACCCTTCACTTTTCACTTTAACGAGGTACAACCCGGCCGGGTAATTCCCGACATTCACAATGGTCATGTCGTGATCGGTCAGGGTTTCGAAGATCTTATCCCCGGCTCTCCCGTATATTTCAACCAGTTTAACAGCACCATGACAACTGGTGTTTTCAATATACAGCCTGGTAGTTGCCGGGTTTGGAAAAACCGACAAGCCGGTTTCCGAGTCTGTTTCGAGCCCGGTGCTGATGTAACAAATATGGTTGGAGGTGTCGGAAACACAGCCGTTGAGTGTTACCTGCGTCTAGTAATTGCCTTGCAAAGCGGGGCTGAGGATATGGGTCCGGCCGGTGTCGTTCACAAGAAGGGTGTAGTTGTAATACCATTGATTGCCAAAAGGGGCACTGCTGGTAAGGGTATCCCCGTCTTCCGAGATCACCGGGGTGACCGGTTTCGGGATGACCGTTAAATAAAATCGCGGGGACATTGCGCCATTGCCGCAAAGATTATTGCCATACACTGTAATGTAACCCGACATCGCACCAACGGCAACATCAGCAATGACAGAATTTGTCCCTCCTCCCGAGACGACCGATGCTCCCGGGGGCAATGTCCAGACATAGGTCAAGGTATTTGAAACCGGAGCAACCGAATAGGCTATGTTTTCAGACCCTGCGCAAACGACAGGTATGCCGGAAATTGCGCCGGCCTGACCCGGCAATGAATCCACCTCCACCGGGAAAATTGCCGGTGTCGCTGCCATGCATCCGCCATTGTTCATGTAGTTGACCGAGACCCACCCGATCCCCTGCTGGTTCCATAAAACCTGGATGACATTGCTGCCCTGCCCGGATGTGATTGTCCCTCCCGGGGAGACATTCCACTGGTAACCGCTCATGCCCGAATCCGTTACATAGTGATAATAGCCCGAATTGACACATAACGTATTTGTACCTGTTATGGCAGGTGCCGGCAGTGTACTTACATTCACCGGGAGCTGGGAGGATGTCCCGGCACAGCTGGAGGAACCATAGACGGTAACGGTGCCTGACACGGCATTTAAAGCGAAGCTTACGGTAATATTGTTTGTCCCGGCTCCTGAAATTATCGTCCCCCCCGCCGGGAGCGACCAGTTATAGGTGGTTGCGTTCAGTACGGGTGCGATCGTATACACATAGCCGGAGCCACCAGCGCACACCTGTGTGGTTCCTGTGACCGGGCCTGCTGGGCCAACAGTACATAGCGAATCATATCTCTTTACGCATATGTCCCCTATCGCAAGGCTGTTCTCCTTGTAAACCACAAAGAGCTGACCGGATGGACTGAAGGCCAGTCCCGGGTAATAGGACATTGGTCCTGTAAACCCTGCAATTCCGACATGAGTCCAGTTGCCGCCGTCAAATTTCATCACTGTAATTTTACTGGAATCACTACCATCCACAAAGGCAACGTTGGGTTGCCCCGATGCACTGAAGGCCAGGCTCAGCCACTCAGCCTCCCCCGGAGAGAATTGCGCCGGTCCTACACTTGCCCAGCCTGTTCCGTTAAACTTCATGACTGTCGCACCCCTTTGAACCCCGGAATAATCCTTGTAAGCAATATAGGGCTGGTGATCCGACGGACAAAATGCAAGGCTTGCATAATCACCACCTCCTGCCGAAATACCTGCGTTCCCGACATTCACCCAGCTGGTGCTGTTAAACCTCATTACGGTGATCTTTCCGTAATTGGCCGGGTCATAATCCGTAAACCCTACATAGGGCTGGCCATCTGCAGGATTTATGGCAAGGGTCGTAGGATAACCGCTTGACGATGAGAACCCGGTATTGCCAACAGTCACCCAGTTGGTCCCGTTAAATTTCTTTACGGTTATTTTCCGGGTGGGATTGGTGGACCAGTCACTGTATGAAACATAGGGCTGACCGGCAGGACTGAAAGCGAAGCTGATCCATTCGGCCCCGGCTGCCGAGAAATTTGGTGTTCCGACATAGACCCAGCTGGCGCCGTCAAATTTCATCACGGTTGCTTTCGACGAGTTGGTGAAAGCCACATATGGCTTCCCATCAACCGGGTTGAAGGCCAG
>JBAXFZ010000419.1:0-3807 GCA_037139685.1 Bacteroidota bacterium | reverse complement strand
ACCGCGTTTTGGTTGAAGCGGCAGCGGCTGAAGACAAAACAGCAGGAGGAATTATCATTCCCGATACCGCAAAAGAAAAACCCCAGAAAGGTACCGTAGTCGCTGTTGGCCCGGGAAAGAAAGATGAACCCATGACCGTTAAAGTCGGTGATAGCGTACTCTATGGCAAATATGCCGGAACAGAAATCACCGTTGATGGGGAGAGCTACCTAATCATGCGCGAATCAGATATCGTAGCAGTGATCTGACCATCATTAAACATGAATGAATTTACAGAACAATCACAATAAAAACATAAAACAATGGCAAAAGATATCATCTTTAGCATTAAAGCGAGAGAGGCGTTAAAGAAAGGTGTTGATGAACTTTCAAACGCAGTAAAGGTTACCCTTGGACCCAAGGGGCGTAATGTCATCATCGACAAATCATACGGTTCCCCCATCGTCACAAAGGATGGTGTAACTGTTGCAAAAGAGGTTGAACTCAGAGACCCTGTTGAAAACATGGGTGCACAGATGGTTAAGGAAGTTGCTTCCAAAACCAGCGATCTGGCCGGTGACGGAACAACCACCGCCACTGTTCTTGCCCAGGCAATTTTCACGACCGGTTTGAAGAACGTTACTGCAGGTGCAAACCCGATGGATCTGAAACGCGGAATTGACAAAGCCGTTACAGAGGTCATCAAATCGCTGAAGGAACAGACCAAAATGGTTGGCGACAGCATGGAAAAGATCGAGCAGGTTGCTACCATTTCGGCAAACAACGACAGCTTTATCGGTAAAATGATTGCCGAAGCCATGGCCAAAGTCAAAAAAGAGGGTGTTATCACCATCGAAGAGGCTAAAGGCATCGAAACAACCGTTAAGGTTGTTGAAGGAATGCAGTTCGATCGCGGTTATATCAGCCCCTATTTTGTCACCGACACCGACAAGATGGAAGCTGTATATGAAACCCCCTATATCCTGATCTACGATAAGAAGGTCAGCATTATGAAGGATCTGCTTCCGGTTTTGGAAAAGGTGGTTCAGACCGGCCGTCCGCTTATCATCGTCAGCGAGGATGTGGAGGGTGAAGCCCTTGCAACCCTTGTGGTGAACAAAATCCGCGGCACCCTTAAAGTCGCAGCTGTAAAAGCTCCGGGATTCGGAGACCGCCGCAAGGAGATGCTCGAAGATATCGCCGTTCTTACGGGTGGTACAGTTATCAGCGAGGAAAAAGGATTCAAACTCGAAGATGCAACCCTGCAATACCTTGGCCAGGCTGAAAAAGTAACCATTGACAAGGAAAATACAACCATCATCAATGGCAGCGGCAAAAAAGAGGACATTACCGGCCGTATCAACCAGATCAAAACCCAGATCGGAACAACCACCTCGGATTATGACAAGGAAAAATTGCAGGAACGCCTCGCCAAACTGGCCGGTGGTGTTGCCGTAATCTATGTGGGTGCTGCTTCAGAGGTTGAAATGAAAGAAAAGAAAGACCGTTTCGACGATGCATTGCATGCTACCCGTGCAGCTATCGAAGAGGGGATCATCCCGGGCGGCGGTGTCGCATACCTGCGCGCCCAGAAGGTGATAGAGAACTTAAAAGGCAGCAACGATGATGAGACCACTGGTATCGCAATCGTTAAACGCGCCCTCGAAGAACCTCTTCGCCAGATCGTTGAAAATGCCGGACTCGAAGGCTCTGTTATTGTTCAGAAGGTGAAAGACGGAAAAGATGACTTTGGCTTCAACGCCCGCACCGATCAGTTTGAAAACCTCTACCAGGCAGGTGTAATCGATCCTACCAAGGTTGCCCGCGTAGCCCTTGAAAACGCTGCATCAATCGCCAGCATGCTCCTTACTACCGAATGTGTTCTTGCTACACATAAGGAAGAAAAGCCGGCTATGCCCCAGATGAACCCGGGAATGGGCGGAATGGGTGACATGTATTAAGCCGTTGACAATTCTGTTTAAAAAAAGCCCTGAGTCATCAGGGCTTTTTTATTATAATTTCACTATTATTGTAAGCATTAATACAGGTGAACATGAAAACCAAATTTTATATAATCTCCATCTTTCTGATGCTGACCTCCGGTAGTTTTAAAGCCTTTACGCAGGAGCAGTCGGCTAACCTTCCGGTTGACCCGGAATCCAAAAAAATCATGTACCGGGGAGTTGTCGACCAGGCCGGAACACTGGCCTACCTTTACAACAAGGCCATCGAATGGTTCGGGTATTATTACGTCAATGCACAATCGGTTTACTCGGTGCAGGACAAGGAAAACGGCCGCATTGAAGGCGTAGGCAGGATGAAGATTTACATCACCGACGATAAGGACGGGGCAAGGCGGGATGCCGGGCTCATCCTTTACCAGATCAAGTTCGAACTGCGCGACAACAAATACAGGTACACCCTTACCGATTTCAACCTGAAGGCCAACTCGCGCTTCCCGATTGAAAAGTGGATGAATAAATCCGACCCTGCCTATAACCCGAAATGGGATTCCTACCTCTACCAGGTTGACACCACGATGCAGCGCCTTGTGGCGACAATCAAGGAAAAGATGAAACCTACAGTAGTGAAAAAAGATGACTGGTGATACCATCCCTGACATCAGGGGCCTTGCCAGGGAAGAGATAGAAACATTTTTTCTTCAGCACGGGCTGAAAAGGTTTCGTGCCGGGCAGGTTTATGAATGGCTGTGGAAAAAGTCATGCCGTTCATTTGATGAAATGACCAACCTGTCACATGAGTCCCGGCAGCTATTACAGGATCATTACACCTTTCACACGGCAGTGCCGGAAACCAGGCAGCAAAGTTCGGACGGGACTGTGAAAACGAGTTTTCGACTTCACGACGGATTATTGGTTGAAGGAGTGCTCATCCCGTCGGGCGATCGCGCTACTGTATGCATTTCGTCACAGGTTGGGTGTGCCCTCGGCTGTAAATTCTGCGCGACCGGTCAGCTTGGATTTACCCGGAACCTTACGCATGGTGAGATTCTTGACCAGGTTGCCGGGGCACGGTTTGAACTCCCCGGGAAGATAAAAAGCGGCAGGGATGCACTCCCTGTCCGGGATTCACTCTCCAACATCGTTTTTATGGGGATGGGTGAGCCCATGCTGAATTATGAAAATGTAACTGCTGCGATCGCGAAAATCACGGCACCGGATGGCCTTGGCATGTCGCCGCAGCGAATAACGGTGTCAAGTGTCGGAATTCCCCGGATGATAAAAAAAATGGCCGACGATGATCCCAGGTTTCATTTTGCACTTTCCCTGCATGCCGCAACAGATGCCAAGCGTGACAAAATAATCCCGTTCAACCTGAAACACCCCCTTGCCGAGGTCTCGGATGCATTGAAATACTACCATCAGAAAACCGGGAAGCGCTTTACGATCGAGTATATCCTGTTTGGCAATTTCAACGATTCGGTCGACGATGCCAGGGAACTTGCCCTGTTCTGCAGGAGCTTTCCCGTGAAGATCAATATCATTGAATATAACCCGGTCCTAAATTCGGGATTTGCAAAATCGACCCCTGCAAAAACAAGGGCATTTGTTGAATCGCTTGAAAGCAGGAACATGGTGGTGAATGTCCGTTTGAGCAGGGGGAAGGATATTGATGCTGCCTGCGGGCAGCTGGCGGGGAAGCAATGAGCAATGAGCAATTAGGAATGTTTTGGGGGTTGATGGGAAATAAAAATTAGAGATATGATACAAGCTGGATTTGAAGTCAGGGGAAACATTGTCGATGTTGTCGGAAAACGGATTTTCAAAGGAACAGTTGTCGTTGCCGGCGGCAGGATTCAATCCGTCA
>JBAXFZ010000418.1:0-3817 GCA_037139685.1 Bacteroidota bacterium | reverse complement strand
GGGTTGCTCGCCCAATGCTGGAGGGTAGGTCGCTAAAGTCTGCCGGTGACGTCAGGCTCAGATAAATGACAGAATTTAACAGAATCCCGCTTACAGAACTGTTGTTTTTTATTTTAACACCCTGCCATGAAGATAGTTTCCATCGTGGGGGCCAGGCCCCAGTTTATCAAAGCAGCAACCGTTTCGCGGGTATTGCGTAAACATCCTGCCATAAACGAAATCATGCTGCATACCGGACAGCATTACGACAGCAATATGTCTGACGTTTTCTTCCGCGAACTGGATATCCCGGAACCGGACTACAACCTCGGGGTAGGTTCAGGCAGCCATGCAGAACAAACCGGGATGATGCTCCAGAAGATCGAAGAGATCCTCATCAGCGAGAAACCCGATTGTACACTGGTATACGGCGACACCAACTCCACCCTGGCAGGCGCACTGGCAGCCGCCAAGCTTCATATCCCGGTTGCCCATGTTGAAGCCGGTCTGCGCAGTTTCAACAGGGCAATGCCCGAAGAGATCAACCGCATCGTAACCGACCGGATCTCCGATATGCTCTTTGCCCCTACCCAAACGGCGGTCGATCATCTCACGCGTGAGGGACTAGCTGATATAACCTTCCTCACCGGGGATGTGATGTATGATTCGGTGCTCTTTTACAAAAAATGGATCCTGCTGGAACCGCAGAAATACAAAACCCCCGGAATTCCTGAAAAATACCTGCTTGCAACTATCCACCGGGCCGAAAACACCGACAACCCGGCTAACCTGGAAAATATATTCCTTGCCTTTTCCCGCTGCAAACAGGAGATCGTTCTGCCGATCCATCCGCGGACCAGGAAAATCATCCAGTCAGGCACTACCCTGCCTTCCAATGTTCACATCATTGACCCGGCAGGTTACCTGCACATGCTTAAGCTGACCATGGATGCCACCAGGGTGCTTACCGACTCGGGAGGGCTGCAGAAAGAGGCCTATTTCCTGGGAAAACAATGCATCACCCTGCGTACCGAAACCGAATGGGTTGAAACTCTCCACGACCGGTGGAATATTATTACAGGCAGCGACCCTGAACTGATCGGAAAAGCACTTGAGAGCCCATTGCCTTCGGCCCCGAGACAATCAGTTTTCGGCAACGGAATGGCGGCAGGTCTGATCCTGGAAAAACTGCTGCAGTTTTAACCGCACATTGTTAATAAAATCCTTGATTTCCCGTGTGTTTGCATGCCTTCCGGTAACGGAAAAATGCATACCTTTGTCTTATGGTTGAATAATTATAAATGATTGATTATGACAGATATAGAAAAAGAAGTTGCTAGCCAGAGTTACACAGCAGATAATATCCAGGTACTTGAGGGTTTGGAGGCGGTCAGAAAACGTCCGGCCATGTACATCGGGGACATCAATGTAAAAGGGCTCCACCATCTTGTTTACGAAGTTGTTGACAATTCCATCGATGAATCCCTTGCCGGGTTTTGCAACCGGATAGAGGTCACCATCCTTGAAGATAATTCAATACGGGTCGTTGATAACGGACGCGGAATCCCGACCGACTACCACGAAAAAGAAAAGAAATCAGCCCTTGAGGTGGTCATGACCGTGCTGCATGCCGGCGGGAAGTTTGACAAGGACACCTACAAGGTTTCGGGCGGTCTGCACGGGGTCGGAGTTTCTGTCGTCAATGCTCTGTCATCACTGTTGAAGGTTGTGGTTAAGCGGGGCGGAAAAATATACCAGCAGGAATATGCGTTCGGAAAACCCCTTTATCCTGTAAAAACCATTGGCGATACCGAGCACAACGGAACAGAGGTAACCTTCAAATCGGACAATACCATTTTTATTGTTGAAAAGTTCGACTATGAAATCCTGAGTTCACGCCTTCGCGAGCTGGCATACCTGAATAAGGGGATAACTCTTACACTCACCGATGAGCGTGAAAAAGACGAAAACGGAAACTTCAACTCCGATATTTTCTTTTCAAAAGCGGGTCTCAGCGACTTTATCGATTATCTCGATGCCAATCGTGAAAAACTGATCCCGGAACCAATCTGCATGGAAGGAGAGCGCAACAACATCCCTCTTGAAATCGCCATGCAGTACAACACCTCCTTCTCCGAAAACATACATGCCTATGTAAACAATATCAACACCCACGAAGGGGGAACCCATCTTGCAGGCTTCCGCAGGGCGCTCACGCGCACGCTGAAAGGGTATGCCGACAAAACCGGTATGCTTGCAAAACTGAAATTCGACATCAATGGTGACGATTTCAGGGAGGGACTTACCGCCATTATATCGGTTAAGGTCCAGGAGCCCCAGTTCGAGGGTCAGACAAAGACCAAGCTTGGGAACAATGAAGTTATGGGAGTTGTCGACCAGCTGGCCAGCGAAATGCTTACCAACTATCTTGAAGAGCACCCGAAAGAGGCCAGGATCATCGTCAACAAGGTAATCCTTGCTGCCACGGCACGTCACGCAGCGCGTAAGGCCAGGGAACTAGTCCAGCGGAAAAACGTGCTTTCCGGCTCGGGTCTGCCCGGCAAATTGTCCGACTGCTCCGAGAACGATCCTGCCCAGTGCGAGATTTACCTGGTCGAGGGTGATTCGGCAGGTGGTACGGCAAAACAGGGCCGCGACAGGCGTTTCCAGGCAATCCTGCCGCTTCGGGGAAAGATCCTCAATGTGGAAAAGGCAATGCAGTATAAAATCTTCGACAGCGAGGAAATCAAGAATATATTTACCGCTCTCGGCGTAACAATTGGCACTGAAGAAGACAGCAAGGCACTAAACCTGGAAAAGTTACGTTATCATAAAATCGTGATCATGACGGATGCAGATGTTGACGGCAGCCATATCGCTACCCTAATCCTCACCTTCTTTTTCAGGTATATGAAGGAACTTATTGAAAACGGGCATGTTTATATCGCCACTCCTCCACTTTACCTTGTCAAAAGAGGGACGACACAGCGATATTGCTGGACAGACGAAGAGCGGATGAAGATCGTTGAGGAGCTGAGCAACGGTAAAGAAACCGGGGTTCATATTCAGCGATATAAAGGTCTGGGGGAGATGAATGCAGAACAGTTATGGCTCACAACCATGAATCCCGAATTCCGTACATTGAGGCAGGTGATGATTGAAAGCGGAACCGAAGCCGACCGCATCTTTTCGATGCTCATGGGCGATGATGTTCCTCCCAGGAGGGAGTTCATCGAGAAAAATGCAAAATACGCCAACATCGATGTATGATGTTGCCTGCTAAATTACATACAAAATGACCCGGAAAAAGTACATCTACCTGATCGCTTCGATCCTTCTTTTGGCCATCATTGCCTTCTTTTTCTTCGGAAAAAACAACAAAGGCCAGCAGATAACCGCCCAGGTCAAAAAGGGCAGTTTCCCCATTGAGGTGACAACCACAGGGGAACTGGTCGCCAAAACTTCCGAGAAAATATACGGCCCGGCCGGACTGCGTCAGATCCAGATATGGCAGGTTAAAATCCAGGATATCATCCCCGACGGGACCCTGGTGGATTCGGGCCAGTATGTGGCCACCCTCGACCGTACCGAAATTTCAAACAAGATCAAGGACGAGGAGACAAACCTGGAGAAACTGGAAAGCCAGATGACAAAAACGCGTCTCGATACCTCTCTTGAGCTACGAAGCGCACGGGATGAACTGATCAACCTGAAATATGCCCTGGAGGAGAAAAGAATCACCCTGGAGCAATCCAAATATGAACCGCCCGCAACCATCCGCCAGGTGGAGATAGAACTTGAAAAATCGCAGCGCACGCTGGAACAGGCCGACAAAAAC
>JBAXFZ010000417.1:0-3818 GCA_037139685.1 Bacteroidota bacterium | reverse complement strand
GTGGTTGCTGTGTTGTAAACTTTTCCGCCGATTTTCCGGAGCAGTTTTGAGGCTCTCCAGTTAACACTCATCTGGTTTGTAATGGTCACTTCGGGGATGATCGTTTTTCCAAAAAACTCAAGCGCCGCGGCGGTAACGAATATTTTAAGCGTCGAGGCAGGCTTCATGGGCTGTTTTGCGCGGTAATCAGCCACAGTAACCGGGTCCTTTGATGTGACATCCAGTATCATGTAGCCGAGATCTGCATTTTTAAGCAGCGGATCCTGCCTGAGCAGGTCAAGAGATGCCAGCAGCGGTGTATACGAAACCGTCGCCTCCTTTTTGGCAGGAACAGGCAACCCCTTTTTTGCCACTGGTTTTGACCCGTCGTTACCGCAGGAAAATAAAAGTTGCGCAAGAATCAGGAGGAATATTGGAAAAGCTTTTCGGGCCATGGATATCGGGTGGTTTTTTTTTGCCAAATATCGGAAAAATAAAGGACCGGTTTGTTAAAACCGACCGATTCAAATGTTAAATATCCTTAAATAGATGTATATATATTTGATCACTAAAGTTATTTTTAATAATTTTGTTCTTTAGAATCAGATTAAATAGTTAAAATCCATGATAAAAAAGGTACTTGTTGCCAACCGCGGAGAGATCGCAATAAGGGTTATGCGGTCGTGCCGTGAGCTTGGCTTGGTTACCGTTGCAGTCTTTTCCGACGTCGACCGCAAAGCCATGCATGTGCGCTATGCCGATGAAGCCTATTGCATCGGCCCGGCCCCTTCACGCGAAAGTTATCTCAACATTGAAGCGATTATCTCGGTGGCTAAAAAAGCCGGGGTGGATGCCATCCACCCGGGATATGGATTCCTTTCGGAAAATGCAGGTTTTTCGGAGCGTTGCAAGGCAGAAGGGATCAAGTT
This sequence comes from Bacteroidota bacterium, assembly GCA_037139685.1. Lineage (GTDB taxonomy): Bacteria > Bacteroidota > Bacteroidia > Bacteroidales > FEN-979 > CAIVAT01. The sequence continues at coordinate 2,910 of JBAXFZ010000417.1, read as the reverse complement.
CATCGGTCCCGATGCATACGCCATAAGGACAATGGGAGATAAGATCACGGCCCGTCAGACGATGATTGCATCCGGGGTGCCGGTTGTGCCCGGAACCACCGAAAAACTTTCAGACGAGGTAAAAGCGGTTGAAGTGGTAAACCAGATCGGGTTACCGGTAATGATCAAGGCCTCGTCGGGAGGAGGGGGCAAGGGAATGCGGCTGGTGAAAACAATGGATGAGCTTATCCCGTCGCTGCGAATGGCCAAATCGGAAGCGATGAATGCCTTTGGCGACGATGCCGTTTACATTGAAAAATATATTGAATCGCCCCATCATATCGAATTCCAGATACTGGCCGACCAGCATGGCAATGTAATTCATCTTTTCGAACGTGAATGTTCCATCCAGCGGCGTCATCAGAAGGTCATTGAAGAGACCCCCTCACCGCTTATCACACCTGAATTGCGCACCGAGATGGGTGCAAAAGCCGTTGCTGCCGCAAAAGCCGTGAATTATGAAGGTGCCGGAACCATTGAGTTTATTGTAAGCGACCAGCTTGATTACTATTTTCTCGAGATGAACACCCGGTTGCAGGTGGAACATCCCGTCACCGAAAGGGTCGTGGGTGTCGATCTTGTGAAGGAACAGATCAATATTGCCAACGGGCTGCCCCTGTCCTTCCGGCAGGAGGAGCTGCACCAGACGGGCCATGCCATCCAGTGCCGGATCTATGCCGAAGATCCCGACAACAACTTCATGCCCAACCCGGGTACGATCAAGCACATCACGGTACCCCTCGGCCTGGGCGTCAGGTATGATGGGTATGTATACGAGGGCTACGAGATCCCGATGCACTATGATCCGATGATCTGCAAACTGATCACATGGGGGAAAACCCGCATCGAGGCCATCGCCCGTATGCGCCGTGCACTCTACGAATACAAGATCACCGGAGTCAAGACATCCATCAAATTCCTTGAACGGATTATGGACACCCCCGAATTTGTCGAAGGAAAATACAATACCCATTTTATTGAGGATAACCACGACAGGTTATTTACGACAAAACCCTGCGGTACCGAATGTGAAGATATGGCCCTTATTGCGGCTTTTATCGATTATCTTGATAAGCTTGCTGAAATCCAGCCGCAGAAATTCACCGAGGAGCTTGGGTCCAACTGGAAAGATTTTGGAAGGAAAAGAAATGTTCTACGTTTATAATTTCATCTCATGGCATACGAAATAAGCATCAAGGATCGCACGGCAAAGATTGAACTGCTCAACAGGGTTGGAACAAAAGCACTTGTCGCCGTTGACGATCATAAGTACAACATCGACATCGTGGAGGTTGAAAAGGGGGTTTACTCCATCCTTTTTAACGGGCAATCCTATAATATTGAACTGATCAGGGGTGAAACCAGTAAAAAATATATCGTCAACACCTTCGCGAAAACATTTAACGTTGAGGTCATCGATGCCGAATCAAAATATATCACCAACCGCAACCTGGGAAGGGAGGTCGAAGGGGTCAACCATATCCTGTCGCCGATGCCCGGGAAAATCGTCAAGATACCGGTCAGCGTTGGCGAACACGTAACGGCGGGCCAGACGCTCGTCGTGGTGGAAGCCATGAAGATGCAAAGCGAATTCAAGGCAACCGGCGATAAAATCGTGCAGGCCATCCTCGTGAAAGAGGGAGATACGGTGGATTCCCACCAGCTGATGATCAAACTGGAGAATATAGAAATAGCGAAATAGCGAAATGGCGAAATAGCGAAAATATTTTTGTTAACCAGTGTAGAAAAAACATTCCATTATAATCAAAGTATATGCAATCGATAGAAGACCGTTTCCAGATTTTTGAAGAAAAGAATCGTAAAGCCGAACTGGGTGGTGGCGCTGAAAAGATCGCCAAAATCCATAAGAACGGACGAAAAACAGCCCGTGAGCGAATCCTTACCCTGCTCGACGGGAGCACTTTTGTTGAAATGGACAAGCTGGTCATGCATCGCTGCCATGATTTTGGCATGGGGCATAATAAGGTGCCGGGCGATGGAATGGTGACAGGTTATGGCAAAATCGACGGCCGCCTGGTTTTCGTCTTTGCCCAGGATTTTACAGTCTTTGGGGGTACCATGAGCCGTGCAAATGCCGATAAAGTGGTGAAAATCATGGATATGGCTATGCGTATGGGAGCCCCCCTGATAGGGCTCAACGATTCGGGCGGGGCCCGCATCCAGGAGGGTGTAGAAAGCCTTGCCGGCTATGCCGATATCTTTTACCGCAATGTAATGGCCTCCGGGGTGATCCCGCAGATTTCGGCCATCCTTGGTCCCTGCGCAGGAGGTGCAGTTTATTCACCGGCAATTACCGATTTCATCTTCATGGTCAAGGATTCAAGCTATATGTTTGTGACAGGTCCCGAGGTCATTAAAACCGTTACCCATGAAGAGGTTACGATGGAGGAACTTGGCGGGGCCATGTCGCATAATTCAAAAAGCGGGGTTGCGCATTTTGCCGCCGAAAATGACGAGCAGGTGGTGCTGATGATCCGTGAACTGATGAGTTTCCTCCCGTCGAACAACATGGAGGATCCTCCCACCCAGCCGTGCACCGATGATGTGATGCGGCAGGATGAGAAACTTCAGACCATCGTTCCTGCCGATCCGAACAAACCCTATGACATGAAGGATATCATCACCAACGTGGTTGACAATAACAACTTCTTCGAGGTGATGCCCTACTATGCCCAGAATATTCTTACGGGATTTGCCCGTCTTGGCGGAAAACCGGTAGGGATAGTTGCCAACCAGCCTGCATTCCTGGCCGGGGTGCTCGACATCAACTCATCCATCAAAGCAGCACGGTTTGTCAGATTCTGTGATTGTTTCAACATTCCGCTCATCACATTCGTGGATGTCCCGGGT
>JBAXFZ010000416.1:0-3843 GCA_037139685.1 Bacteroidota bacterium | reverse complement strand
TACAACAAATATGTCGGGCAGCATACCTTTTCGGGACCTGCCGACTACATTATTTCGTGTGAAGATCCCAACCGGAACGGAGGGATCATCAACATCCCCAACTCCATCAACACCCCGATGTACATCTATTGCGAACTGCTCATCAGCCCCTTTATCACCGGCTATGACAATACGCCCATGCTGCTTCTTCCCCCGGTGGATAACGGGTGCGTTCACCAGCCTTTTTACCATAACCCGGGAGCATACGATCCCGACGGCGACAGCCTTTCATATAAACTGGTTCCCTGCAGGGGCTCGCTTGGGCAGGTAATTCCAGGCTATACCTTCCCGCAGGCATCAACCAGCATTACTTTGGACCCCAAAACCGGGGATTTCCTGTGGGACAGTCCTGTCCAGCAGGGGGAATACAACATCGCCATCCTCGTCGAAGAGTGGAGGGCGGGTGTGAAAATCGGAAGCGTGCTGCGCGACATGCAGATCATCGTGGTGGCCTGCAACAACCAGCCGCCGGTAATCGATTCGGTGAAGGATACCTGCGTGGAAGCAGGCAAAAACCTGCGCTTTGTCGTCAGGGCATATGATCCCGACAGCAATTACGTAACCCTGTCGGGTGCCGGGGGACCGCTGATCCTGGCCGACAGCCCGGCCACCCTCGACCCCAACCCGGTCACGGCATTTGGGCATGTACAGTCGTTGTTTCACTGGGGAACCGCCTGTTCCCATGTAAAAAGGCAGCCCTACCAGATATTTTTCAAAGCAAAGGATAATGCCCAGCCCGTGAGCCTGGCTACCATCAAGACCATCAATATTTTCGTGATCGGACCCTCCCCCAAAAACCTTACCACTTCAGCACTCGGCAATACGATTACCCTCAATTGGGACAACTACGGCTGTCCCAACGCAACCGGCTATGAAATATGGAGGAAGGCCGATTCAACCGGCTATGTGCCCGGTTATTGCGAAGCAGGGGTCCCTGCCTACCTGGGATATACAAAAATAGCTGAATTCCAGGATATTACCCACACAACCTACCTGGACGACAACAATGGCACCGGGTTGATGCGCGGGTTGAGGTATTGCTACATGGTTGTTGCCTATTATGCTGACAAAGCCGAAAGCTATGCATCAAACGAAGCATGCGCAACCCTGAAAAAGGATGTGCCCGTGATCACCAATGTCAGCATCCTTTCAACTGGGTCAGCCGACGGGTCGCTTTACCTGGCATGGTCAAAGCCCACCGCGATTGACCCGGTTCAGGCTCCCGGGCCCTATAAGTATGTAATCGCCAGGTCAGCGTCAGGCAGCCCCGGACAATTTACGCTGGTCGACTCGCTGAACAGCCTCAACGACACAATCCTGACCGATCACCTGTTAAACACAGTTTCATCAGGGTTTCAATACAGGATCGACCTCTATAACCTCACACCCGGCAACCGTTTCCTGATCGGCTCATCGCAAATGGCCTCCTCCCCTTTCCTCTCGGCCGCGCCAACCGATAAAATGGTCAAGCTTTCGTGGACCAACCAGGTGCCCTGGTTAAACACCCGCTTCACCATTTTCCGCAAAGCCCCCGGGGCGCCGGTATTTGACTCGGTCGGGACGAGTTTGACAACCTCATACAAGGACAAGGGACTTGTCAATGGAACTGAATACTGCTATAGGATTGAAGCAATCGGCAAATATTCGGCCGGGGGGTTTGTCAACCCGATCATAAACTTTTCGCAGGAGGTGTGTGCAGTCGCCGTTGATAACATTCCACCCTGTCCCCCGCTCTTGTCGGTTGTCACAAAATGTCGCGACATCACCAATGTACTCCAGTGGCATAATCCTTTTTCCGACACGTGCCAGGCAGATATTGCGAAATACTACATCTATTACACCCAGGAACATGGCGTACCAAAACTGGTTGATTCAATTCTCAACCCCCATGATTCGGTTTTCTTTCACAGGCCACCCGGTACTTTCGTGGGCTGCTACGGGATCGTTGCCATTGATTCGACCGGAAACCGGAGCCTGATGAGCAATGTGGTGTGTGTCGACATCTCTGCGGGATCTGAATGCCTCTATCACCTTCCCAACCTTTTTACCCCGAACGGGGACGGGCATAACGACTATTTCACCCCTTATACCTACGCATCGGTAAGCGGGATCGACATGAAGATCTTCGACAAGTGGGGAAAAGAGGTTTTTGAAACCCATGATCCCGACATTAACTGGGATGGCAAAGACAAAACCACGGGCCAGCTGTGCAGCGACGGGACCTACTTTTATATCTGCGATGTCTATGAGATCACCCTCTACGGCACGGCAAAGCGGAACCTGCGGGGATCGGTGACGATACTGAAGTAGGACGTGACGCGTGACGTGCCACGGTTTAGGTGTCGGTTATTATAAGGAATTTTGTATCTTTGCCCCTGTGAAAAATATACGTAACTTTTGCATTATTGCCCACATCGATCATGGGAAATCAACACTGGCTGATCGATTGCTGCAATGGACCGATACTGTTTCAGAGCGTGACTCAAGGGAACAGGTGCTCGATGACATGGAGCTTGAACGCGAACGTGGCATCACCATAAAAAGCCATGCCATCCAGATGAATTTCCCCCACAACGGGCAGGAATATGTACTCAACCTGATCGACACCCCCGGGCATGTCGATTTCTCCTATGAAGTTTCCCGGGCCATAGCGGCCTGCGAAGGGGCCCTCCTGGTTGTGGATGCAACCCAGGGCATCCAGGCGCAAACCATCTCCAACCTATACCTTGCCATCGATCACAACCTCACCATCATCCCCGTTCTCAACAAGATCGACATGGATGCTGCCATGGTTGAAGAGGTCAAGGACCAGATTGTCGACCTGCTCGGCTGCGACCATGATGACATCCTGGCTGTGAGCGCCAAAACAGGATTGGGGATCGACCAGGTTCTCGATGCCATCATCAGCAGGATCCCATGCCCGAAAGGGGATCCCGAAGCCCCGCTGCAGGCGCTTATCTTCGACTCCCTGTTCAACCCCTTCCGCGGCGTGATTGCCTATTTCAGGATCTTTAACGGATCGATCAAAAAGGGTGATCATGTGAAATTTGTTGCCACCGGCATGGATTACCGTGCCGATGAGGTGGGGATCCTGAGGATGAAACAGGAGGTCCGCGACACAGTCTATGCCGGCGACGTGGGATACATCATCTCCGGGATAAAAAACAGCAAGGAGGTCCAGGTAGGTGATACAATCACCCATGTGGAGAACCCGTGCACCAGCATCATCGAGGGATTCCTCGGGGTAAAGCCGATGGTCTTCGCAGGTATTTACCCTACCGACGCCGACGACTACGAGGTACTGCGCGATTCGCTGGAAAAACTGCGCCTGAACGATGCAGCGCTATCATTCGAGCCGGAGGCTTCTGCGGCACTGGGGTTTGGTTTCCGCTGCGGATTCCTGGGTTTGCTCCATATGGAGATCGTCCAGGAACGCCTCGACCGTGAATTCGACATGGATGTCATCACCACCGTCCCGAACGTCTCCTATAAGGTTTACACCACCAAGGGAGAGGTCATGGATGTTTACAATCCGTCAGGGTTGCCTGAGCCCAACTACATCAATAAGATCGAAGAACCTGTCATCATTGCCAACATCACTACGAAATCGGAATATATCGGGGCAATCATGCCCCTCTGCGTGACCAAACGGGGCAACCTCAAGAACCAGGTTTATTTAACGACCGACAGGATTGAACTCACCGTTGAACTGCCGCTTGGCGAGATTGTATTTGATTTTTACGACCGGTTAAAGAGCATCTCAAAGGGGTATGCATCCTTCGATTACCATCCTTCGGGATGGCA
>JBAXFZ010000415.1:0-3871 GCA_037139685.1 Bacteroidota bacterium | reverse complement strand
CGACAGGTTTTTATGGTATTCCACGTACGAGCCCAGGCCGAAGAAGGTAAGCAGGTCAAGGTCTCCGTCCCCGTCAATATCAGCCAGGGCAGGATAGTCAACGCTTGTAACGAGGATGCCGACCTTCCCGGTATAATAAAACGATTCCAGCATGCCGGTAACAAGCCGGAATTTTAATGAAGAGTCTGAAATATTTTCATATACCCTAACACCTCCCATACCATATGTAAAGATATCCATCCTGCCGTCACGGTTATAATCGGCTGTTATTACCCAGTCGTGAAGATCGGGCAAACCGGCCGAAAACCCTGGTTCAAAAGTATAGTCAATCGTGTTGGAGGTTCCGTGATTGATGAAGGTCAGCCTGCGGTTTCCGTGTCGGTCGAATACAAGCAGATCGTTGATTCCGTCGAGGTTCAGGTCGATCGCGCAGAACTGGCATGAGTTCAATCCCCCGGCCCAGGGAAATTTCAGGGGGAGGCGGGAAGAGGAGAGGGGAACTTGCTTATGAAGGCCCGCATTGCTTTGCGAACCCTGGGGATAACCAAAGCCGGCACAGGCTATGACAAAGATGGCCGCCAACAGGTGAACGATCCTGTATTTTGCACGGGTAATCATTCCTGCCCTGTTTGTGAACTTATGGTCTTGCATCGTTTGACAAAGTTATCCAAACTTTCTCTACTTTTGACAAAGGCAAACCACAGGCTGATAAACCGTCGTAAAGAAGTAGACGGGCCGGTACTTTGTCCTAAGATATGGTAAACCAGGAAACTCCTGGAAAACCAGGTGAATTTATCCGGCACTTTGCTGATAGAGAATAAGTAAACGTTAATTTGTAATTTATATGTCCCGGATTTTAGTGATCGATGATGAAAGAAGCATCCGGAATACCCTCAGGGAGATTCTGGAATATGAGAAATACGCAGTGGATGATGCGCCTGACGGGGAGGAGGGATTGAAACTGGTGAAGGAAAATGCCTATGATGCCATCCTGTGCGATATAAAAATGCCAAAGATGGACGGTATCGAGGTCCTCACACAGATATTCGAAATTACCGACACGCCGGTTATCATGATTTCAGGACATGGCACCATTGATACCGCGGTAGAGGCAATAAAGAAGGGGGCATACGATTACATCTCAAAACCGCTTGACCTGAACAGGCTCCTGGTAACCCTTCGCAATGCCCGCGACCGGTCGCATCTCATCGATGAAACCCGCCTGCTCAAACGCCGGATAGGGTCGAACTATGAGATGATCGGCAATTCCGAAGCAATGGCCCAGATCCGCAATATGATCTCCAGGGTGGCTCCTACCGAAGCGCGTGTGCTTATAACAGGCGAAAATGGTACAGGAAAGGAGCTGGTGGCACGGCACCTGCATGCGCTGAGCAACAGGTCGACAGGGCCCTTCATCGAGGTGAACTGTGCGGCGATACCGGCTGAGCTGATCGAGAGCAACCTCTTCGGGCATGAAAAGGGATCATTTACATCTGCAATAAAGCAGCACAAAGGCGATTTCGAGCAGGCTAGCGGGGGAACCCTTTTCCTGGATGAGATTGGGGACATGAGTTTGTCGGCCCAGTCGAAGTTGCTGCGCGCCCTCCAGGAAAACAAAATCACGCGTGTAGGGGGTGAAAAGGAAATCCCTGTGGATGTGAGGGTGATTGCCGCCACCAACAAAAATATCAGGGAGGAGATCCGTGTAAGGACTTTCCGTGAAGACCTTTACCATCGTCTCAGTGTCATCGTCATTGAGGTTCCGCCCCTGAGAAACCGGCTAGACGACATCCCGCTGCTGGTCGATAACTTCATTGCCGGGTATTGCCTTAATATGGGCAAAGCCAGTATGGAGATCACCAAAGATGCAATGGAGGAACTTAAAACCCTTCCATGGACCGGGAATATCAGGGAGCTGAAAAATGTGGTGGAACGGCTGGTTATCCTGGCGGAAAACCCGATCACGCCGGAGGCGGTGAAGATGTATACCTGATTATCGATTTAAAATTTCCGGATGCAGCGGACCTGGTCCTTAAGGTCTTTGTCATCTTCATGCTGTGATCCGAATTTGAATTCCTGCTCCCACGCCCTGGTTGCAGGTTTGATTTTAGCCTCGGTCGAGCTCCAGTATATCCCGCCCGTAGTGTTAAAACCGCCGACCAGGGTTCTCTGCCTGAAAAGCAGATTCAACTCGAACCGGGAGGGGAGGTACCAGTCGTTGTATACGATGTTGTTGATAGTTACCGAAAGGTCCCCGCATAATTTTGCAGCATATTGCAGCTTATTTCCGGTTATACCGACAATTTTTTTTGTATTGGGAGCCCCGGCAAAGAGCCCGTCACCATCGGCCCCGGTGACACCTGTCTGGCCCGGGTCCCACGCAATTCCCTGGCGACTTTGATCGGCTGCAGCCGCAACCAGGCCATGCTGCCCGGTGGCATCCAACCAGAAAATCCTGCCCCCTTCATAGTTTTTACCAATATAATTCGAATCGTCAGCAGATGTGTCGCTGCCGGAAAATATTAGGGAATTGATAGGCTGTGTGAAGAAATAAGGAGAAGAATATTTATCACCTGGCTTGCTCATTTCGTTATTCCGGGTGGTTTCGGAGAACTCCACCGCATATTTCGGTGTCTGGGAATAAACTTTCGATTCGCAGAAGAGGAACAGGAACAGGTAAATGAATAAAACGGGTAAAATTTTCATTGTAATCAGGATTTGTTCATAATTTGTAAAATTAGAATAAAATTCATTCAGGAGAATTTGATTTGTTGCCAGGAAGTATTTTTTCATGAAGTAACGGTTTGTTATGCTGGTTTTGATGAAATGTTATGCGGATGCCATAACTCATGGTTTTTGCCTGGTCTGTATCTTTTAATCAATATCAACTTAATTTTCCTGATCATCCGTTTTTATGCGCAAAAAGTAATTGTGAAACAAAAAGACCAATCTATTTAGAATCAGTTTAAATACAGGCTCTTGTGATGAGATGTGATAATTGATCTGGTAAAATTCATGAAATATTTCAACTATTGGATAAAAAAGGCCTAATATAATTTCGTAGTGTACCCTATTGTCATTACCTTCGCAGTTAAATTATTTTACTGAAATAAAACGTAAGTCGCATAATATAAGGTAGTTAACACACCAAACCATCTCTTATGAAAACATCGTTACTCGTAACTTTGAATAGAAAATTCATTAAGTGCCTGATCTCCATTGCTTTTATAGCCGGACTATACCTAATGCCCATTTTCGGCACAGAAATTCAGGCGCAAAATTGTACCGTTAATTCCGGCGTCGACCAGGTGGTCTGTCCAAACAAGCCTTTATTCCTGCACGGAGTTTCGGCGGGCCTGTTTTTAGGTGCCGGGAATATTCACTGGACCCAGAAGGATGGACCGGCAGTGACGATTGTCGACCCGTATGATCTGAATACTCAAGTTCTTTATTACCAGGCCGGAACGGTATATGATTTTTTCATTTGGGGGAAATGCCTGGATGGATCGCTTGTAAAGGATTCGGTAACGGTAACTGTGTTACCTCTGTTTTCTGCAAATGCAGGCTCCAACCAGGCACACTGCCCGGGAAATGATGTTCTTACGCTTGATGCCAACCAGCCTGATTACGGGAATGGCGAAACCGGCTCCTGGCAGCCTCTTACCCCCAACCCGGCCGGAGTTACCTTTGCCGATGCCTCGCTGAACAACACTACTATCAGCCTGAATGCCAACAATTGCGGTACTTCCGGTCTGGTGTGGACAATTACGGGTTCAAATTCATGCACATCCAGGGATACGGTATACATTACCAACTACGGCGGTGTTTCAACGATAACGGCCGGGAGTAACCAGACCCTCGACAGTTGTTA
>JBAXFZ010000414.1:0-3874 GCA_037139685.1 Bacteroidota bacterium | reverse complement strand
TGAATGAGACCTTCCGCGACTTTGTTGAACATTACGGGATGGCGGCCTTGCCCGCAGGTCCCTACAAGCCACGACACAAGGCTTTGGTTGAAGGTGCTGTCAAGATCAGCTATACGACGATCTACCCGGTAGTCCGGCAACAGACTTACACTTCACTTGATGAACTCAACAGGGCTATCCTGAGGGCTCTTGAAGCACATAATAACCGCTTCTTCCAGGGCCGTAACTACAGCCGCAGGCAGTTGTTTGAAGAGATCGAACGTCCGGCCCTTCAGCCGTTGCCATTGTTCCGGTATGGCATCAAGTCCAAACGGGTGGCCACGGTCATGAAGAATAACCATATCTGCCTGGGCGAGGACAAACACTATTACAGCGTTCCTTATAACTACATTGGTAAGCGGATCAATGTGCTTTACAATGTCGGCAGCGTTGACATCTATTACAGGAACGAACGGATTGCCTCCCACAAGCGGGACCCACGCCCTTTTCTTTACACCACCGACCCCAACCACCTTGCCTCAAAACACAACTTCATGACCGACTGGACTCCTGAGAAGTTCATCGAAAGAGCCACTAGTATTGGTGATGATACCAGGATTTACATAATCGAAGTCCTGGGCAAACGGCAACATCCCGAGCAGGCTTATCGTACCTGCCAGGGTATCCTCTCGTTGTCGGCCCGTGCGGGCAAGGAAAGACTCAATGCAGCCTGCCGACGCGCTCATTACTTTGGCGATTACAGCTACAAAACCATTGTGGCGATCCTCCACAAACGGCTTGAGACCGAACCATTGGACCTTGAGCAGGAGAAGCCTGTTATGCCCATACACTTGAACATACGTGGCGGAATATATTATGCCTGATCCGGACTGGCCACTCAATTGCCCTGCAACGAACACAGACAGGTCGGGTTGAGTGGCCACTTCTTTTATTAACCATAAATCCTACGATTATGAATGAAAAAAACTTACTGCGAATGAAGCAAATGAAACTGCATGGCATGGCCCGGGCCTTCCAGACCAGCCTTGAAAACGGGAACAAAGATCGTTTTACGGCTGATGAGATGATCGAGTTCCTGGTGAACAGCGAATGGGATGACCGGTGCAATCGTCGAACGGAACGCCGCATCCGCAATGCCCGGTTCCGCTATACCGCCAATATCGAAGAGGTGCACTTTGACATCAACAGGAACCTTGACAAGAACCAGTTGTACCGTTTTGCCGAGTGTAATTTTATCGGTAAAGCAGAAAACATCCTCATTACGGGTAGTACTGGCATTGGCAAGAGTTACATCGCTTCAGCCATCGGGAATCAGGCCTGCATGCTTGGCTACAAGGTATTTTATGCCAACACAGCCAAACTCTTTTCCACACTCAAGATTGCCAAGGCCGATGGTTCGATCATGAGAGAGATTGCCAAAATAGAGAAACAAGATCTGCTAATCCTTGACGATTTTGGCATCCAACCCTTTGACAATCAGAACAGGGCTGCCCTACTTGACATTATCGAAGACCGGCATGGTAAACGGTCAACCGTCATCACATCACAACTGCCGGTACTGCAATGGCACGATATCATTGGAGAACAAACCATTGCCGACGCAGTGCTTGACCGTATTGTGCATAATGCGCACCGCATCGAACTTGTGGGTGAGTCGCTTCGCAAACGGCAACAGCTCATGAATTAAACCAGAAAAATGTAATCAGGAGAAAAAAAGTATATTTGTATAACAAGAAACAGGGTGAGAATGATGATCAAAAAAAGTCAAATGGGGGGTGGTTAATTTAAATCGGCCGAGGGGTGGTCAAAAATTACCGGCCAAGGGGGGTCACTTTGAGCGGCTTATCCAGTGAAGCCACGTTCAACTAATTCAACGTGCATTTTTTTCGTTTTTAAAGTTATTACTTAGCCAATTGTTCAGGACAGTGAAAAGCGATTGCTTCCCCCTGGTATATTTAGGGTCATTTTCAAGCTGTAACAGGATTTGTGATAAAGGACGGGCACCACCTTTCTTGTGTTTTGCAATCAGTTGTTTGAACTGGCTGGGCGTAAGCTGTTCAGGAATGCCCAGGACACCTTCAAGGGGGCGTTGAAGATCATTCTCTCCCAGGATCATTGATACAAACTTTTTATAGTCAGGATGGATGTCTTGCTGCTTTAGTTGATCCTGATAAAAAGCTTCAGAGGATACATATATATTCTTTTCTTTCTTTACCTTTTTATAATGTAGGTCGTTTGGTGTGCTTCTGCTGTGCTTTTGCGGATCCATTTGCGATCCCATTCCCATCGACTCTTGGAATGAATGTACAGTAATTAAGGTGGTTACATTTGAATTCTGGTATGCTATTTGCCCTGTCACTACCAGACCATCAAGGAACCGTTTGACCTTCCGCACTGACCATTGCCACCTTTGAGCAAGATGCTTTTGCGACCATGCCAATTGACCAGGGGCTACATGAACCATTATGCCTCTTACCGAAAATGAACTTACTTTAAAGGATGCCAGCAGGAACAAATCGATCAACGCCGATGACTTTGAAAAGGACTCTGAAAAATAATACGGGTTGGACATAACTTCACGGGATAATTTTATAAACCCAATGCCAGTCCTGTCTTGCTTTTGAGGGATATTATATGTATCTTTGTTCATCCACTTTAATTATTTACAGGGCACCGTGCTGATTACACGATACCCTGTTTTTCCTTTATTGAAAATGTGTTTTTATAATAATACTCCCCATTCCCATATGGGTAAGTTTATCGGTGGCTTGTTTCATTGAGTAGGATTATTTGATTGCCTTACGGTATTTGAAATTTCCAATTTCCCGAAGGGCTTTTTCAACGTCACTGCGTTTGTATCGGATCCGTGAATTTATTCGGAGACCTTTTACAAGTCCCTTTACCGTCCAGTCACGAAGAGTCACAGGAGAAATTTTTAAAAGTGCGCAGACCTCTTTACGGGTAAGAAAGTCAGCCTGATTAGTCGAAGGTGGATTGATACTGAGCATCGTTTTCCGAACTTCGTCGGATATTAGCGCTCTGAGACCCTCAGGAGATGTTGAATAAAATAAAATATTGTCCATTTTTTTGTAAACGTAGGGTCGAATCTAGGTCTTTTGCCGGTGACAGGCGTCACATTCCCATTTATGAGTTTTGGTGGTTCGAATCTATTGACGTCCTCAATTATTTTAAGCGTAATCCAACACATTAAACTTGAATCCAGTGCATAAAGAACGCGGGAATCTTAGCGTGCGCCTCCTAAGCACTTTGGGGCTCATTTTGCTTTTAATTATTTTAGTAGCTTATTTCTTTTATGGATTGCAATCAGCAAGTATGAATAGTGATGATTCAACCGCTGGTCTTGTTGGTTCAAACGAAGTAATCAAATTTCAAATAGAAAAAGGTGTGGGGGTTAAAGAGATAGCAAAAGAGCTATCAAATGAATCTTTAATAAGATCAATAATGGTATTTAAATTTTATACATTAATTAGCGGCACTGCTCAAAAGTTTCAACCTGGCGTTTATGACCTATCAGTAAGTATGAGCGTGCCTGAAATAGTAAGAGCGCTAACGACTCCGAAAAGTAATGAGGTACAGATTACTATCACGGAGGGTATGACACTAAAGGATACTCGCGAATTACTAATAAGTGTGGGTGTGTGGAAGAAGGAGGAACAGTTTACGTTCGACATGAAGAAGTTGCGCAGTGAGTATAAGTTTCTAGATGCATCAAATTCGTTAGAAGGATTTATATTCCCAGATACATATCGAATTGCACTTGATGCAACACCAGATGAGATTGTCCGTGTGTTCCTTGATAATTTCAAATTAAAAGCATGGCCGCTACTTGAAAGCAAAAATGATTGGTATCAGA
>JBAXFZ010000413.1:0-3875 GCA_037139685.1 Bacteroidota bacterium | reverse complement strand
CAAAGGAGAGCAGGTCGTGGTATATGACCTTTGAAGCAGGGGTTGAGGAGAACCTCGTGGTCCGCCAGGAGCCTGCCCTGGAAAGGGGAAGGGAACTCAATTTCACCCCAGTTCTTTTTCAGTTTGTCCATCTTGGCAATCCCGTAAGGGGGAGGCTGGAGGTAGCCGGCCTGCCGGTCACCCGGTTTACCCTGGAGACCGGCTTCAACGAGGTAAAAATTCTGCTTCCTGAGGAGAGCCCGTCAAAAACATATACCGCCTTAATAAAGATTGATGGCAAAGCCCCGTTCATCAAGGATTTCACAATTTCGCCTTTTCACCATTTCACGATTTATTTAGTCCAGCATGCCCACACCGATATAGGATATACCCGGCCGCAAACCGAAATATTGCCTGATCACCTGCGATATATCGATTATGCCCTCGATTTTTGTGATCAGACCGATACCCTGCCCGACGATGCCAGATTCCGCTGGAGCTGTGAGACATCATGGGCGGTGAGGGAATACTTGAAAACAAGGCCTGCTTCACAGATCGAACGGTTAAAACGCAGGGTAAAAGAGGGAAGGATAGAACTTACCGGGTTGTTCCTGAATTCATCCGACCTGGCCGATGAAGCCACCATTGCTGCGACGCTGCAGCCTGTCAGGGATTTCAGGGAGTTTGGATTTCCCGTGAAGGCCGCCATGCAGGACGATATCAACGGGGTCCCCTGGTGCCTGGTTGATTACCTCTCAGGTGCCGGGATCGACTTTCTGAATATGGGCCAAAACGACAGCCGGGCGCGAAAGCCGTTTGACAGGCCGACAACCTTCTGGTGGGAATCCCCCTCGGGAAACCGGCTCCTGGTGAACCGACCCGAACATTACATGTGGGGAAACAGCCTCGGGATCCTCAGCACCCTGGAAACTTTTTCAAAGGGGCTGTTCCTTCACCTGAAGGATATTACAGGGAAGGGTTATCCCTTCGACCAGTATGTCATCCAGTTCAGCGGCTACCTGACCGATAATTCGCCGCCATCGACAACCGCCTGCCGGCTGGTGGAGGAATGGAACAAGCGCTATGTATGGCCAAAGCTGCGCCTGGCCACCATTTCGGAGTTTCTTAATGTTATGAAGACCGGGCATTCCTCCGAACTGCCTGTTATCAGGGGGGCATGGCCCGACTGGTGGATGGATGGATTCGGGTCGGCCGCCATGCAAACGGCCTATGCCCGCAATGCCCACGCCGACTGCATTGCCAACCAGGGACTGATGGCCATGGCGGCCTTTATGGGGGTGCCGTCAAACCAGCATATTTCGGAATTGCAAAAACAGGTCGGCGACGACCTTGCTTTTTATGATGAGCATACTTTCGGTGCGGCGGAAAGCATCACCGACCCGCTTTGCGAAAACAGCGTGGTGCAGCTGGGTGAAAAGGAATCTTTTGTATGGAGCGCCGTGAAGAAAAACCGCATCCTCCGTGAAGAGGTGATGGGGCAGGTTCAGCCGATGCTGCCAAAATCGGGAGTTCCCACGATCACAGTCTTTAATACGCTTAACTGGTCCAGGACAGGCAGTACCCAGGTTTATATCGATCACCAGATACTGCCCGGCGACAGGAAGTTCAGGATTGTCGACAGAGACAACCGGGAAATGATGGTGCAGCTGCTTTCTTCCAGGGAAGAGGGGAGTTACTGGATGATGGAGGTGCGGGATATCCCACCCCTGGGATATATGACTTACCGGGTTGAGGTATCAGCGTTGCCGGCCCCTGCAGCTATTCCAGAGGATATTCACGGAAAGGATGGCGGAGTTTCAAATAACGCGGTTATCCTTGAAAACAGTCACTACCGGCTGGAGTTTGATCCTAAAAGCGGGAAGATCACCAGCCTCGTTGATCAGCAATGGAAGAGGGAGCTTATAGATACCAGATCGCCCTATTCTTTAGGGGAGTTTATCTATGAACGCCTGGGGAAAAACCGCGGCCAGCTGGAACAGTACAAACTCGACGAAGTGATCCGGAAAACGTGGACTGATGTGCAGGTGAGCGACCGCCGCGACGGGCCATTATGGGAAAGCATCACGCTGACAGGCAGGATGCTGAATGTGCCGATGAATCGGGAATACGGTGCGAGATAAGGCTGTATCACGGCGAAAAGAAACTGGAGTTCTGCTATTCGATGAAAAAGCTGCCCGTTACCGACCCTGAAGGGGTTTATGTTGCATTCCCGTTCAGCCTTGCACGCAGCCGCCATGTTGTGGAGGTTTCAGGCGGCACCATGGCTGCAGGCCGGGAACAGATTGAAGGATCCGCATCCGACTGGAACGGGATTCAGAACTTTGTCTCCCTGCGCAGCGACAGCGGCCAGATCCTGTTCAGCTCACCTGAAATACCGCTTGTACAGTTAGGAGATATTAACCTGGGGAAATTCAGAAGGGTTGGCGCATCCGCTTCAGGGAATGTATTAAGTGAGGGTTATCCCGCCTCCGGCTACATCTATTCGTGGGTGTTGAATAATTACTGGACGACCAATTTCCTGGCCAGCCAGGAGGGTGAACTGAAGTGGAGCTACCAGGTTACATCCATGCCCGACCCGTCAAATACCCTGGCCACCCGTTTTGGCATGGAGAACCGCGTCCCGATGCTGACCAGGGTCTTCCCTTCTGCCGTCAGACCCGATTCCCTGCTTCTTCCACAGTCGTTTTACAACAACATCCCGAACAGCCTGGCATTGGTCTCTGCCCGCCCATCTCGCGACGGGCACGGGGTTGTGCTGCAGCTGAGAGAAACTGCCGGGAGCCCCGGATTCCTTGTTGTTGATGACCTTGCCTCATCCTCCACAACCCTCGTCATGGCGACAAGGGCGAAGGCGGTTTCCGAGGTTGACGTGCTGGAGGATACTACTCGCCTTGTCTGGAAGCGACAAGAGACAGGCACGGGCGAATATCATCCATCCCGGGTCGACTTCAGGCCCTTTGAGACGAAGTTCATCCTTGTAAGCCTGTAAGCGGGTAACCCCACGCCGGGGTTCAGCTCCCCGCCAGGGTGCCGGTCATCTTCATAACTTGTCATAACTTGGCGGGTCGCCCCGGTGAGTGAATGACTCATTGTTGTAATTTTGCATCCGGAAAAAATTAAATCTGAATGAATGCCGCAACTGATATTGGATGACGAAACCCGGGTCACGGGCCAGTCGTTCGGGGCTCAGCGGGCCGCAGCCGGGGAGGTGGTTTTCAATACTGCCATGACAGGCTACCCCGAGAGCCTGACCGATCCCTCCTACAAAGGGCAGATACTCGTTCTTACCTACCCGCTTATCTGAAATTACGGAGTGCCGGGAAGGATAATCCGGGAACAACTTTCAAAATATTGCGAATCGGACCGTGTGCACATTTCCGGTTTGGTCGTAGCCAGCTATTCAACCGAATACAGCCACTGGAATGCCCTTGAAAGTCTCTCCGACTGGCTGAAGGAGTTTGATGTGCCCGGGATATGCGGCATCGATACCCGTGCCCTTACCAAACACCTGCGCGAATACGGCACAATGCTCGGGAAAATTGTCATGCACGATCCGGAAGAGACCGGTTTTTATGACCCGAACCTTGAAAACCTTGTCGCACTTGTAAGTACCCGGGAAAAGATGATCTACCCGGGAGGAGAGACCAGGATCATGGTAGTGGATTGCGGGGTGAAGAACAATATAATCAGGTGCCTGCTTGACCTGGGTGCCACCGTGATAAGGGTTCCATGGGATTACGACTTTTCCGGCGACGACTATGACGGGCTGGTTGTTTCGAATGGCCCGGGCGATCCGCGGCAATGCCTGTCGACCATCGGCCACCTGCAGCAGGCGATCGCCCAGTCGGGTGGCAAGACCCTGGAGTTCCGGGTTC
>JBAXFZ010000412.1:0-3895 GCA_037139685.1 Bacteroidota bacterium | reverse complement strand
AACCACCGTGTTTGTTTTCACATCAATGGCAGTGACTGAGTTCTCCCTGCCATTGAAGGTGAATACCCGGTTGGTGAAAGCATCAAAGAGGATGGCATCGGGGTTCTTCCCGGTTTTAATTTTATCAATGGTCTTAAGGGTTTTCAGGTCAAACACGATGACCGAATCAATCCTTCCGGCTGTTATAAAACCCTTGTTCTCAGCCTGAACGATGGCAATCCCATGCACCCCCGGGGTGTTGGGAATCTGCCCGATGACCTTCTCCGATTTCAGATCCAGCACATCAACACAGCTCCCGTGAGAAATGAACAGGCGCTGGGTTGGTTTATCAACGGCAAGGTAGTCCCAACCTCCATTCCCTTCAACCGGGATGGTTTTGATCACCTTGTATTCACCCCCATTTCCTTGCGCAAATGAAGCCTGGCTGTTAAAACCAATGAATAAGATAAGAAGCAGTAACAGATTTTTCATAATTCAGTTTTTTATCAAAGGTCTGAAAATTTTTGGTCAGTTTCTCCATTAAGATAAAAATCCTTTAATCCAGCGTCACCACGGCAGGAGATACTCCCTACCAGGTGAAATTCCGGAACAGGATGTACAGATGCCTTGCAGCTCCGGTTAAAAGATTTACCTACCTTTATGCGAATTCCTTTGTTCCGAAAAATAAAATTTTTCTGATGAAAACATTACCGATCTTGTTCCTGGCTGCTGTTTTTGCATGCAATTGCCCCGTAACGGCACAGCAGCCGACCGACAGCGTGAAGACCCACCTGAACAGGTTCATCGATCAGTGGCATCTCGATGCAGCCCGGGGCAACTTTGACGCCTACTTCGCTTTCATGAGCCCCGGCGGGGTGTACATTGGCACCGACCCTGCCGAGAACTGGACAACCGCTGAATTTGCCGGTTGGTGCAGGCCTCATTTCGACCGGAAGCAAACCTGGTCGTTCAACGCAGTAAGCCGCAATATCTTCCTCAGCCCGGATGAATCCGTTGCCTGGTTCGATGAGCTGCTGACCACGCAAATGGGATTGTGCCGGGGTTCGGGTGTTATTCAGAAACGCAACGGAGATTGGAAGATTGAGCAATATGTGCTCTCTGCAACCATTCCCAACGACATGATGCGAAATGTGACCGGGTTAAAGAGACTTCCTGATTCGCTGCTGCTCCCGTATTTCATCCACGGGGTCAAAGATCCTGGAAAATGCCTTAAGCTGAAGTCACTCTTTGATGAACATCGGATGACGGGTACCATCCTGATTTTTGATCCCCAAAAAAAGGAGTACTATGGATACAATCCCGGACGGTGGGACAGCGGTTACCTGCCCGCCTCCACCTTTAAAATTGCCAATGCCCTGATAGGACTGGAAACGGGGGCAACCGATACCGCTTATATCTTCAAATGGAACGGCGAGAAAAGGCGGCTCCCGGAATGGGAACAGAATCTGAAACTGGGAAAGGCATTTGCCGTGTCGTGCGTTCCCTGCTTCCAGGAGCTGGCCCGTAAGATCGGGTTCAGCAGGATGAACGAATACCTGCAGAGGTTCAGTTATGGTGCCATGGACCTGCATCCCGGCAACATCGATTCTTTCTGGCTGGAGGGCAATTCCAGGATAACACCCCGCCAGCAGGTGGATTTCATCCAGCGGCTCTACGAGGAAAAGCTTCCGGTCAGCCGCAACACCATGCGCACAATAAAGGGAATCATGATCAATGAACGAAACGATGAATACACCCTCTCGGGAAAAACAGGCTGGGCCATCCGTAACGGCAGCAACCGGGGGTGGTTCGTGGGCTACCTTGAAACCAGCGGCAGGGTGTATTATGTGGCCATACTCATCGAACCACTCGACCGGAATGATGTTGCAGATTTTGCTGCTGCAAGGAAATTGATAGCCATCCAGGCTTTCAGGATGGTCGGGCTGATCAGGTAACCTGTTCCCCGAAAACGGCTGGGAAATAAACTTTAATATCCGGCAATTTATATTAGAATTCGAATTGGTATGATTTTTGGTATGTGATTCTTATGAAGAACCCCCTGCTCCTCGTCATCATCTCCGGGCTGATGCTTACCATCCTGAACGGATGCCATAAAACGCCTGTTTCCGAACCGTCAGAACTTACAATGGATAACCTGAAGGTCCCTGCAGGCTTCAGCTGGGAGTCGAGCCGGCTGATCAATCTTTCGGTCGGGATCGACCTTCTTCCCGAAAACATCGGTTCGCTTGGCAGGATTTCCGTTTTCAGCGAGAATCCAGCAATTAATGCAGATCCGTTGATCACGGGAGCATCCGGCTACGGGTCGCCATTTGAATATGTCCTGCGGGTTCCGGCCATGCAGAAGAAAATTTACCTGAAAGCGGAAGACGGGTCGGGATACTCAAAGACCGACAGTGTCGATGTTTCGGAAAACATAAGCTATACTTTCACCCAGACTTTGCTGAAGGAGAGCCAGAGTCCCTCATCCGACCCCGATTGCAGCGGCGCCACGCCGGCCAAAACACTTTCAGGCAATCAGACCTACACGATCAACAACGGCACATGGTACGTCACCGGCACCTTTACCGGGTCAATAAACTTTGGCAGCAGCGGTGCTTCGATCAATGTTTGCGGGACCTTCCATCCGCAGAATATAAATAACATGGGTACCGGTTGTTTCATCGCGGTGACCCAGGGAGGCACTTTCCAGATGGAGAACAGCCTTGTCATGGGAAATGGCTCCAGGCTTACCCTGTTCAGCAATTCCCACATAATACTCGGAGGGCTGAATATGAACGGGACAACACCGAGGATCATCAACTATGGCAATGATTTTGTCATTAATTCGCAATTTTCACCAAACGGCTCCCTCGAAAATTATGGTTCAATGGTCATGAACGGCGGGCTGAATGTAAATTCGACCGCTACCCTGTTCGTTACTACGGGTTCACTGACCATCAACGGCAATTTCAACCTGAACACCACCCTGACCAACAACGGGGCCATAGAGGTTTTTGGGCAGTTCAACCTGAACAGCGGAGCTACCTTGTACCACAACTGCAAAATGATCGTACACCAGGATATGAACCTGAACAGTGGCAACATAACCCTTAACGGCGCCTATTTTAAGGAAACCGGCTCACTCCAGATAAACTCGGGAGCCACGGTATTGCTGAAGAACAACTCGATGATCTCAACAGCAACCTATGGGCAGAATACCGATGTAAACGGTACAGGGGGCAGGAGTTCGATCAAGATCAGCAATTCCGGTTCGATCAACGCCCTGCACAAGGTATCGGGATCGATTGAAATGGTTACCCCGTCGGGAACCCTGACCACCGGTGGTACTGCGAATTTCATCAACGGCGCCGCACTGAAAAAAACGACTTCGGCCACGAATGTCATCCCCGTATCGCCCTGCAACCCCGAAGGAATAGGAGGAACGCCTCCTCCCAGTGATTCCGATGCCGACGGGGTTCCCGACAACCTTGACAACTACCCGAACGATGCGACCCGTGCCTTCAACAATTATTATCCATCCAAATCCACATACGGCACCCTGGCATTCGAAGATCTCTGGCCTTCGAAGGGCGATTATGACCTGAACGACCTTGTGGTTGATTACCGCTACCTGGTCGTAACCAATGCCCAGAACAAGGTGGTGGATATTAAATCCAATTTCTATGTCAGGGCTGCCGGTGCGGGGTTCAGCAACGGTTTCGGGGTTCAGATCGACGGTTTATTGCCCGGCCAGGTTGCATCTGCCACCGGTTCCTCCCTCCTGCACGGCTATATCTCAACCGCATCAAACGGCCTTGAAAACAACCAGGCGAAAGCAGTGGTCATTGTATTCGACAACTTCAATAACGTGATCCACCGTGAGGGGAGCACCGGATTTTACAACACCGACCCGGCG
>JBAXFZ010000411.1:0-3901 GCA_037139685.1 Bacteroidota bacterium | reverse complement strand
CGTATCAATCATGCCGTAAGCCCCTGTGTAACCCCCGTAACTTTTTACCGTAACGGTGCCCCCGTTAATATCAATGACGCTGAAGTAATAGGTCTTGTCATTATTGTGCACGTTCCAGGCGGCTCTGACGGACGGATCGATGTTGCCGCCGCCTCCGCCGGCTCCGCAGGTGCCGTTGAGAAGTTGAACAACATTGTTCTTCCATACAGGAGTCTGGGGCACGGTCTGGGGATTCGGCAGGACACTGCTATCAATAGTCCGGCGGGCAAAAAGATGCGAATGTCCGCAGGCATAAAAGTCGAACTTGTTGGAGTCAAGGAAAGCCCAGAGCCTGGTAAAGGATTGGCTTACAGTGGATGGTTCGGTCGTGTCGTTGTCGACATAATAATAGGGTGTATGAATGAAAAGAAATTTATGGGTTGCCTTGGTTTGAGCTACCTGTGCTCTTAACCATGACATTTGGGGTCCTTCGATGTCGCCCCCCAAGCCCGCGGGCTTTATACTGCTGGTCAGGTAGTAGGGATCCAATACTGCGAAAAAGGAGCTGCCTCCGGGCGAGGCGAAGGAATAGGCCAGGTGCTCGTACCCGGCCGGCCCGTTGGAAGGGTTCTCCGAAAAAACAGTTTGGAACATCTGCTGGTTTCCGAGTATGAATCCGGAATCAGAATGCTGGTAATACAGCTCATGATTGCCCACCGCTGTGTACAAGGGTATTCCCTGGCTAGTGACTGGTGAGAACAGGTCTTTCCATGCCTGGAACGTGTAAGAGGGGTGGATGAAGCCCCTGTAAGACATGTCGCCACCGAATACCACAAAGGACGGCTTTGGGGACAGAGTAGCGATCTGACTGATGATGGCATTCAGCACCGGGGTGTTTACCGGGTTGTCAAGCTTATCTCCGCGGCTGTCGGCCAGCCAGACGAAACGAAGTGTTTCACATGGCGAAGGTGTCGGGTCCGGGCTGCTTTTTTTGCACCCTCCCAACATAGCGACTAAAATAATCAGAAACATCATCCCTGAGATGTTGCCATGGTTTTTCAAGATCCTGAAGGACTTCACTCCTTCCACAATTTCGAATTTGCAATTGAGCCTAACAATCCTTGTCATAATTTTCCCTTTTTAATTTGTAACATACATAATAAGTTTCATGATCTTTTCGGCAAACTCACGTTTGCCCGCTCCTTTACAGATTACCTCCACACCCCTGGCAGGTGCTAATATTTCTTGGCAATCCATGGTCATGACGATTGTTTTCTTCGCCGGCCAGCCCATATCCCTTTTTCCGGATGTAGTCTTGAATACATCAAACAGGTCCTCATCCACCAGCAATATATCTATGGGCAATTTGTTTAAGGTCTCCGGCCCAAAGCCTGAAACGGGGAGAAGAACAACTTCGAATCCCTCCACCTGTTCCAGCAGGGTTTTCAGCCCGTGGCAGTAAATCTGGTTAACATCGGCAATGGCGATTGTGATCATCCGGAGGATTTTAGACCAGATGTAAAAGTACCACTACGTTGCGCGGAAATGTTATGGAGAACCCCTGAAATCGGGTAGTGATTTCCCTGAGATTCTCTAGGGGTAAACCCCTAGAAACATGGAGAAAGGTTATTCCACCGTATAAAACTGGTGGCGGATGGCCCAGGCGATCAGCCCGGCCACGTTGCGGACCTCTGTTTTCAGAAACAGATTGGAACGATGGGTATCAACAGTTTTGCACGAAATGAACAGACGCTCGGAGATCTCCTGGGTGGTGAACCCCTGGCAGATTAAGACCATGATCTCCTTTTCACGGGGAGTCAGATCCTCGGTCGCCGTTATTTTTCCGGTGTGCCTGAACGCCAGTTTTTGCAGGATCTCCTGGCTGAAGTAGGCGCCGCCCCGGTGAACCTCCCGGATGGCTTGTTCCAGCTCAAATTTATTGGCCTTCTTGAGGATAAACCCCTTGACCCCAGCCTGGATCATCTGGGTATAGTGCCCTTCATCGGAAAACATCGTGAGGGCAATCACCTTCAGGTCAGTCCTGACTTTCAGCGCCCGCTCGGTAGTGAGCGCGCCGCCGATGGCGGGCATTTCAATGTCCATCAGCGCAACATCCACCTCAGTTTCGTGCAGCGCCTCCACAAAAAGGTTCCCGTCGGAGGTATCGTACACCACTTCGATCCCATCGATCTGGTTTAAAACGAGGAGGATGCCTTCACGAAAAAGGTTGTGGTCATCGATGATCGCCAATCTGATTTTTTCCATATAGCAGGGGCATTATAATGTCGACTGAAATTCCGGCATTCGGAGAACTTACGACCGACAGTGTTCCTCCAAACGACTCTACTCTGTTGGTTATGTTGGGAATCCCCTGTCCCATCCGTTTCCCCGGTGAAGCGGTGAACCCTTTGCCGTTATCGGAATACCGGATCGTCAGTTTACCATCACCGCGTCCGATATCCAGGCAGATCCTTGTTGCTTCTGCATGCTTCAGAGTGTTATTGATCAGTTCAGTGATACAGCGGTAAACCGTCATCTCGATTTTCGGATCCAGTCTTTCGTCAAATCCCGACGTAAAGGAAATCTCATATGTTTCATTTGCCATCATCGGGGCCAGTAAATTATTCAGAGCGGTCATTAGCCCGTGTTTTTCCAGCACATGGGGACTGATATTGTGCGAGATCCTGGAAACTTCGTCGATTGCCTCGGAAATCACCATCTGCAGCCTGTCCCTGATGGCCTCCCTGTTCTCAGGTTTCGCATCCAGAAATGCCTGGAAATAATGGTTAATGGCAGAAAGAACGGGCCCGAGCCCATCGTGAAGATCGCGGGCAATGCGCCTTCGTTCGTTGTTTTCCGTTTCAACAACCGCCTCGATCAATTTTTGCTTTAGTGCACCGTGCCTCCTCAGCCTGAAATAGAAAATACTGAATACAAACGCAAGAGTAAGTGCGATACAGCTAATGATCAGAAAAATGATCTGCCGGTGGTTGAATTCATTTTTTTTCTGTTCCTCCCTGATCTTTTGTTCCTTGATAAACAAGTCGTACCTGGCCGATTGCTCAAGGATCTGACTGTTCATCCTATCTTTGTAAAATGCACTCAGCAAAAGATTGCACAGGTTTTGAAACTCCATTGCATCCTTGAAATTGCCGGTAGCTGAATACACAATGGCATATTGTCCGAAGATTCGCAGGTAGAGATTACGGTTCTCCCATAAGGGCGAAAGTCGGGTCGCCTCATCCAGAGATGCAAGGGCAGCGTTGTAATCCTTTTTGCCAACATACAGCTTGCTCAGGTTGATCAGGGAATTCATCGCCTGGAACAGCATTCCGGCTGCAAGGAAATTGGACACCGATTGCCGCGACAGATCAAGCGCTTTATCGTATTCTTTGTGATGGATATACTGGAAACTCAATTCATTCTGGGAAGTGGCCAGATCGCGTTTGTCGCCGATCCTGCCGGAGAGTTCCATGCAAAGCAGGGAATATTTAATAACGGAGTCGGAATAACTGCCCGCCGGATTTCCGGATTCGTTGTAAAGAGCTGCCAGGCGGTTCCACGCATAGGCCAGGTTCTTGTCGGAAAGTGGCGAAGACCTTTCCAGCAGACCGTAAATCAGGCTTATCCCTTTGCGGTATTCCTGTTTCTGGCGAAAGGCCTCGCAAAGTTCAATCCTGAAATGGTCAGCTTCTGCAGTATTTCCCGGGAGTATCTCAATGGCGCGCATCAACAGTCTGATCGCATTGTCGGGCATTGATCGTTCAAGGTACCACCGGGCGCGGTATTGCAGAGAGTCAGGATGGTTGAGCGAATCAGGAACTGCAGGCTGGTTTTTCCCCGGAATGGAGGTTCCGGCATTCTTTACTTCATTGATTCTCATCTGCAGGTAATTGAGCCAGGCGTGCTGTACAATTGAAAG
>JBAXFZ010000410.1:0-3902 GCA_037139685.1 Bacteroidota bacterium | reverse complement strand
CCCGAAAGCACGATAGCGATGCTTTTTTCATGCATATCGTCGGCCAGGGAGCGGAAGAAGATATCAACAGGCAGGCGCAGCCCCCGTGATTCGGTCGGATCGAGCAGGTGGAGCTTGCCGTTGAGCAGTTTCAGGCTCTTATTGGGAGGTATTACATACAGGTGGTTGGGTTTAACAACAAGACTGTCGATAGCCTGGAAGACCTTCATGGTGGTTATCCGCTGCAGTAATTCCGGCATGATGCCTGCGTGGGTAGGGTCAAGGTGTTGAATGACCACGAAGGCCATCCCGCTGTCGACAGGCATCGATCCGAAAAACTGCTCAAGAGCTTCCAGCCCTCCTGCAGAAGCGCCGATGCCTACAATGGGAAACTGGTTTTTCAGAAAATGGGGATAGCTCTTTTCTTTTGCTGTTCTTGTTGTTTTTTGTTTCCGGGTATTCATCCTAAAGGTTTTTGTTGCGACACTGTTCTAAAAAGCGGGTGAATCAAATGGTAATCAGTCGTAAAGATAGTTTAAAATTTATAAAATTGTTTGTTCGGCCCTATAAAACCTTCATTTAATAAGCCGGTTTTTTCAGCCGTATCAGGTGTGGAAGAACTTGCTGATGCAGGCCAGCAATTCATCTTTTTTAACAGGTTTCGGCAGGTAATCGTTGCATCCGGCTGCAAGGGCTTTCTCGCAGTCACCCGTCAGACCGTAAGCCGTTTGGGCAATGATGATGACCCGGCTGTTAAACTCACGGATTCTCCTTGTGGCCTCATATCCGTCCATGACGGGCATTTTAAGGTCCATCAGGATCAGGTCAAGGCCTGGGTTGCCGCGGCAGATTTCAATCGCCTCGGCCCCCGTTTTTGCCCGCAGGATATCATTGCCAAACACTTTGATAGCCAGCTCCAGGAACATTTCCGAATGCTCATCGTCCTCTGCAATTAGAATTTTCAGTTTCCTTGTATTTTCATCCGTCGGCACCACCGGTATACTTTTGCTGACAGACTCCGACTGTTCCTGCGGCCTTTGGTAAGGAATGGTGAAATGGAATTCCGACCCTATTCCAACCTCGCTTTGAACTGTGATTTCACCTCCCAGCATTTCAACAAAGGCCTTGGAGATGGAGAGCCCGAGCCCGGCGCCCTGGAAGGCCCTTTTGTCGCCGATGTCGGCCTGGACAAACCGGTCAAATATGGCCTGCTGCCTCTCCTTTGGAATGCCGATGCCTTCGTCGGAGACAAAAAAGTCCAGGACCGGGGGAGACCCTTCCTGCCCATGCGAGCATCCGAAGCGGAGGATTCCGCTGTCAGAAAATTTTATTGCGTTCTTTAACAGGTTGCACAGTATGGCATAGAGCTTCTCCCTGTCGGTAACGATCATGGCCTCTTTGGATGGTAAGGATCTCTGCAGGAAAACCGCGATCCCTTTTTGTTCCGCCTCCGGCTTGAAAAAGGTATAGAGAAATTCCATCTGTTCATTTATATTTGTTTCTGAAAGATGAACCTCCATCTGCCCTGCTTCGATTTTTGAGATACAGACAATGTCGTTGATGATATTGAGCATGCGGGCGCCGCTTTTCTCAATGATCCGGATATATTTTTGCTGTTCATCTCCCGAAAGGCCCGGTTCTTTAAGCAACCCTGCAAAACCCAGGATCCCGTTCATGGGGGTCCTGATTTCATGGCTCATATTGGCCAGGAAGGCCGATTTCAACCGGTCGCTCTCCTCAGCCTTCTCCTTGGCCAGGACCAGGTCGGTGGTAAGCTTTCTTTTTTCGGTAATATCTTCCTTGATACCGATGAAATGGGAGATCCTTCCATCGCTGCCGACCAGCGAGGAGATTGCGGCGCTTTCCCAGTAGAGTTCCCCGTTTTTCTTTTTGTTGTGAAAGACGCCATTCCAGTCTTTGCCTGAAAGGATGGTCTCCCACAAATCCTTGTAGAACTCACGCGGCTGGTCGCCCGATTGCAGCAACCGGAGATTTTTTCCTGCCAGTTCTTCACTGGCATACCCGGTTACCTCGGTGAATTTCGGGTTGGTATATTCAATATTTCCATTGATATCGGTGATTACAACCGTGACAGGGCTTTGTTCAACAGCCCTGCTGAGCAGCCCGATCTGTTTCTCAGCCTTTTTCCGTTCGGTGATATCCCTGATAGCCCCGTCGATATGGTGCGGCCAGCCCTGTTTGTCGAATAGCAGCCTGGCGTTGATCGAAACATTCCTTATCTCCCCGTCCCTTGTTTTAAGTTTTACTTCATAGTCCCGTAATTCCCCGCTTTGACTCAGCATATTGAGGAGGGCCGCACGGTCATCGGGATCGGCATAGATTTTTTCGACAGAAGCCCCGATCAGTTCGTCCCTGCTGAAATCGGAAAAGTATTTTATCGAGGGGCTTATCTCCAGGATGATCCCCGAAAGATCGGTTTGGTAAAAGACATCCTGGACATTTTCGAAAATGAGGCGATACTTTTCTTCGCTTTTCCGGAGGTCCTCTTCGCTTTTAGCCCTGGCTTCATACTCTTTGCGGAGGTCTTCCAGCAAATTAAGCGTCGCCAGGTTGGTCTCCTTTAATTCGCGGGTCTTTTCGGCAACCAGGGCGGCAAGCCTCTCTTTCTCCGCATGTTTTTCACTGTTGGCCTGCTTTATTTTTACCATGGCCCTGATCTGGGCAGTAAGCTCGCTTGGATCGATGGGTTTAGCCAGGAAGGCTTCGCCCCCCGCCTCCAGCGCCTCGATCCTGCTCTGTTTATCGCCCTGGAGTGCTGTAACAAAAATGACGGGAATATCGCAAAGCATCGGATCGCTTTTAAGTTTGCGGCATACCTCAAACCCATCCATTTCCGGCATCACAATATCGAGAAGGATCACATCGGGGCTTTCAACGGTTGCCAGTTCCAGCCCCTTTCTCCCGTTTGATGCGGTATAAACCAAAATTTCGGGAAAAACTTCATTTACGACCGCCTTGAGGGTGACCAGGTTGTCGGGGTTATCGTCGATGGCAAGAATTTTTACCTTTCTATCGTCCATAAAGAATGCTGTTGATCATTTCAAAAAACAATTTTTCCTCGATGGGTTTTGCCAGGTAGCCATCGAATCCGTGGGACAGGATCGTCTCCCGGTCGGTAATCATGGCGCTGGCCGTAAGGGCGATCACGGGGATCTGATACAGGTGCGGGTTAGTCCTGATGGTTTTGAAAGCTTGTATGCCATCGACCCCGGGCAGGGCAATGTCCATCAGTATGAGATTTGGCTTGTGCCGGCCGGCCATGGCTATTCCTTCAACGCCGTCGGTGGCCTCCAGCACCGAGCAGTTGTCGGCCAGCAGCGCCCTTACGGTGACCATGTTGTCGGGGTTGTCTTCGATTACCAATACCACCGGTTTGCCAATGATTGGAATTGGTTCCGCCTGCAACTTTAATGCTCCGGCAGTTTTCGGTGTTATCATGGTTGCCACTGCACTGACAAGTTCCACACGGTTTACGTCGCCCTTCTGGATCAGCTGGTGAATGTTGTTGC
This sequence comes from Bacteroidota bacterium, assembly GCA_037139685.1. GTDB lineage: Bacteria > Bacteroidota > Bacteroidia > Bacteroidales > FEN-979 > CAIVAT01. Next base: position 393 of record JBAXFZ010000410.1, on the reverse strand, counting down.
GCTTGAGGAAGCTGAGTTCCTCTTTGGTGATATGCTTTGCCGTGAGGATCAGCACAGGGATATGAAAGGTTGTTTCATTGTTTCGCAGGGTTCTCAGCACTTCAAAACCATCTTTTCCGGGCATCATCAGATCGAGGATCATGGCATCGGGGATTGTTTCATCGATCACCCGCAGCGCTTCGTCGCCATTTCGGGCCACCAGGATTGAATGACCGCTTTCGGCAAGGATGTCTTTGATCTGGATAACCGATGGCTCACTGTCATCAACCAGCAGGATGGTTCTGGGGGTAGAACCCTCAACGGGGAAGACCCGGGATGGGTAGGTGGTCTGTTTGAATGCGGGTGCCTCAGCAGCCTTGTTTACCCGGTTTTCAGACGAATAGGCCAAAGGCA
>JBAXFZ010000409.1:0-3941 GCA_037139685.1 Bacteroidota bacterium | reverse complement strand
TAAATGCTTGTGGCCTGCCACAAGCATTTACGACCTGGCATCCGTCACCAAAGTCGCCGCCACCACCCTGGCTGTCATGAAATTATTCGATGAGGGGAAAATCAAACTGGACGACACCCTAGGGAAGTGGCTTCCCTTCCTGAAGATGAGCAACAAGGCCGGGATGCGCATCCGTGACGTCATGACGCACCAGGCCGGGCTGCAGGACTGGATCCCCTTTTATAAAACCACCCTCGTGAATTCGCAGCCCGACCACAGGATTTACAGGTCGGAACCCTCTGACGACTTCCCCACACGCGTTGCCTATAACCTTTTCATTCAGAAAAACCGGGCCGATACGATTTTCAAAAGCATCGCCGGCTCACCCCTCAGGCAAACCCGCGATTACAAATACAGCGACCTCGGCTTTTACCTGCTGCGGCTGATCGTGGAACAGGTAACCGGCAAACCGTTTGAGAAATACCTTGACGAAACCTTTTATAAACCGCTGGGGTTGGCAACCACCGGGTTCAACCCCCTAAACCGTTTCAGCACTTCGCAGGTGATCCCTACCGAGTATGATACGGAATTCAGGAAGCAGCTTGTATGGGGCTACGTGCACGACCCCGGCGCAGCCATGCTGGGGGGCGTCTCGGGCCACGCGGGTTTGTTCAGCGACGCACGGGACCTGGCCGTCATCATGCAGATGCTGCTGCAGGATGGAAGCTATGGAGGAAAACAGTACCTGTCACCAGCGACAATCAGGGAATTTACCCGGGTGCAGTTCCCTGGCAGGGGCAACCGGCGCGGGGTTGGTTTTGACAAGCCCCTGCTTAATTACTCCCCCGACGGGCCGGTTTGCAAAGGGGCCTCTGCCGGAAGTTTCGGTCATTCGGGGTTTACAGGGACCTACATCTGGGCTGACCCGGCCAACGGGCTGGTTTATATCTTCCTTTCAAACCGGGTTTATCCAAGCGCCGCAAACCAGAAACTGGCCGAGATGAACATCAGGACAAACATTCACCAAACTGTATATGACCTCCTGCATAAATATCAGATCAAATAGTTACCTTTGCCGCAGGTTTACAGGAAGGTGATTTCCCATACAATTGAAAGTAAAACCACTAAGAACGCTAAGTCCACTAAGTACCACTAAGAAATAACTCCTGAACCATTATCCAACTCTTAGTGTTTCTAAGTGATCAAAGTGTTAGTGGTTTTCCTTCTTCTGTTCAGCACCAGGTACAGCCTTGATTAACCAGCAGTTAACCAATTAACCATCTTTAGACATTAAAAAATGAATCCGACACTAAAATCCATTTTGATCTGGTCTTTTGCAGTTGTTTTTACACTGGCAAGCGCATTTTACCAGAAGATGACCGGTCCCACCTACCCGGTCCGCGGCCAGGCAGAGATTGGCGGCAAACAGGTAAAATTCAGGCTCATCAGGTCGTACGACCTTGCGGATGATGCAAAAGTAGCCATTGTTGTTCCCGACACGAGTGTCAGGGGGGAGCTCAGGTTGCGCCGGTTTAAAAGCCTCGACAACTGGCAGACCCAGGCGATGGTCCGCCACGGCGATACGCTGGTCGGTTCGCTTCCCCACCAGGCTCCCGCGGGCAAGGTGATGTATGATGTTACACTGGTTAAAGGAACACAGCGTGTGCTGCTTAACGAAACCCCGGCCGTGCTGCGGTACACCGGGTATGTACCCCGCTTTATCCTGATTCCCCATATCCTCTTCATGTTCATGGCCATGCTCTTTTCAACCCTCACGGGATTGCTGGTTATTTTCAGGGGGAAAAACAGCTATCTCTATGCATGGATCACGGTTATTTCAGTCGGCATCGGCGGACTGGTCCTCGGCCCGATCGTGCAGAAATACGCCTTCGACGCCTACTGGACTGGCTGGCCCTTTGGTCACGACCTCACCGACAACAAATCGATCGTCGCATTTATCTTCTGGGTCATTGCCCTGGTGGCGATGAAAAAGAACCGTGAAAACAAACTATGGCCGGTCGTTGCCTCCGTTGTGCTGCTGGTCGTTTTCATGATCCCCCACAGCGCACTCGGCTCGGAAATTGATTTCACCAAGGCACCGAAGACTACGATCGCCAAATAATCCGCCCATGAACATCACCCTCGTCATCATTGCAGTTACCGCCATCATTTCAGTATTTGCCCTGAACAATCCAGACCTGTTTGCAAAGCTGAAGTTTAACGCTTACGACGCCAGGCACAGCAACCACTGGTACCGTTTTTTCACCTATGGATTTTTACATGCCGGTTATGTGCACCTGCTTATCAACATGGTGGTGCTTTATTCTTTCGGCGGAATCGTGGAGAGCTATTTCAAGGTCTATTTCCCGGGAAAGGCAAGCTTTTATTACATACTGCTGTATACCGGCGGGCTGATCCTTTCGATCATACCGGCATTCGGGAAACACAAGAACGACGTGTTTTACAACGCCGTCGGAGCCTCCGGGGCGGTTGCCGCAGTGCTGTTCGCAAGCATCATCCTCTATCCTACCGGCAAAATATTCTTCTTTTTCATCCCGGTGCCCATCCCCGCGCCACTCTTCGGCGTTTTCTACGTGGGGTATGAATACTACATGGCCCGGAGGGGACAGGACAATATCGGGCATGATGCACACCTGTGGGGAGCCATCTTCGGGGTGATCTTCACGCTTGCACTTAAGCCGGGGCTGTTTATGCTGTTTTTGCAGCAGATGGGAACTTACTGAGCAATGCATACAATGCATACAATGCAGGCAATGCAGGAAATGCAAACAATGCAGGAAATGCGGAAAATGCTAACAATGCAGGAATCGTGAGGTGATAAATGGAGAATTCACAATCTAAATTATAACGTTGAGGAACTGGACGGGATTTCTTTGTGAGTCTTAGTGTTTCTTAGTGACCTTAGTGCTCTCAGTGGTTTGATTTTACCTTTTCTAATCCCTAATGGTTTGTGTTCAGTGGTTTGTTATAGCCATTTCCTGCCTATAGCTCGTTGTGCCCGGTGGTTTGATATGACATTTCTATCCCGTTGGCGCAATAGTGCGCTATCCTTAATTTAATAAGATATTTCAGGTGCTAGTCCTGTTTCTGAAGGCGGATGCGGGCGTCGACGGCGATGACCCTCTCTTCTGTTCCCAGCAGGGGGTTGAAGTCAAGTTCGGCGATCTCCGGGGCGGCGGCGAGCAGGGCTGACAGGCGGAGCATCACATCGGCAAAAAGCGCTTCGTTCACCCCCTCCTGGCCACGGATCCCCCGGATGATTTTATAGCTCTTCAGCCCCCGGATCATGGCAAGTGCTTCAGTCTCCGAAAGCGGACACAGACCGGCTGCCACGTCCTTGAATACCTCGATGAAGATGCCACCCATGCCGCAGAGCACCATATGGCCGAATTTGGGTTCAAACATGGCGCCGATAAAGAGCTCAATTCCCGAAAGCATCGGCTGGATCAGGATGGCAGTGGTATCCGTGATCCCGATCATGCGGTTGAATTCACGGGCAACGGCCGCTTCATCCTTCACATTGAGCACCACCCCGCCAACATCAGATTTATGCACGGGGCCAACCACCTTCATCACCACCGGGAAACCCAACCGTGAGGCTTCGCTCCTTGCATCCTCCTCCGAATCAACAACCGCCTCGTGCGCCCTCGGGATCCCGCAGGCATCCATAAGTCCCTGGATGGCGGAAGGAGGCAAATAGCCCTCAGCAGACCCATCTATAATTTCGCGGATCTTTTCCAGGTCCACATTTATGGTCTTTAAGTCGGTTTCCGCTGGTTTCGGGGTATAAAACACCCTGGCCAGTGCATTTCCGAAAACCACCTCATCAGGAAAAAAGACATTTCCCCTTGAAACAAATTCCTTCACCTCCCCGCCGGCGGTAAGCAACGACGGCAAAATCGGGAATACCGGCTTGCCCGAGGTTTTCATCTTCGCGTCGA
>JBAXFZ010000408.1:0-3970 GCA_037139685.1 Bacteroidota bacterium | reverse complement strand
GTCAGATTGCCTGTCACGTCACCGCTGCCGCTGCCATCCACCAATGCCGTTTGTGTGGCCCCGGAGAGCAGGGTCAGGTTTTCATTTGCATTAAGACTGCCGTTACAGCGCAAAATCCCCCTGAGGGTCTGTCCATATGCATTAATCGAGGTATTACTTCCATCGTTCACCGTAATATTTTCAAAAAGGGACTCACTCGCTCCCCTCAATTCCTGGATAATCCCGTTGAAAATGACCGTTCCGCCATTATTTACAAAGACACCATCATTGATGAAATCAAAGGCAACTCCCATCGTTCCTGCTAAAGGTGCGGTAAGCGAAGCCGTCCCGTCAATGGATATTTGTTCGAACATGGTGGCCGATGAGCCGCTTACCAATGTACCGCCATTGAAATACACGCCACCGTTGTTATGGTTGAATATACCATTGTTTACCCAGTTTCCCGAGACTATCATGTTGTCACCGGCCATTCCGCTTAGTGTCTTCCCGCTGTTAATCATCAGGTTATTAAAATTGGTAGTCGCTGATCCCGAAACAGTTGTCATCCCGCTGAAAATGACCGAACCTGAATTGTGGTTAAACGTCCCGTTGTTTTGCCAGTTGCCTGTCACGCCAAAAGGGTTTGAAAAAGGGGCTGTGAACGATCTGCCCTGGTTGATGACCAGGTTGTTTAAAACAGTGAGTGAAGTCCCGCTTAACAATGTGGTCCCGTTAAAAATGACAGTTCCGCCGTTATTTATAAATGTCCCGTTGTTGATCCAGTCACCCGACAAGTAGAGGTTCCCGATGGCTGAAGCTGAGCAGATACTTGCAGTTTGATTTGTCAGTGTGCCGTTTACGGTTATGTCAGCATCTGTCATTTGTTTTGTCCCTGGTCCTTTAAGAACCAGGTTGTTATAGGTGGTAAGATATGGGAATACCGCCGTACCCGTGGTGTTCGACAGCTCGATGGTCCCTCCTCCGGCAGATGTGAATGCCGTGTAAAATCCGGCCGGGAATACAAATGAACCTGCTGCGGATGGTACCAGCCTTATAGTACCCGTTCCCGTAACAGTGCCAAGATCGTGACCAACAGTATTGGTAAGGTCAAGGATGGCAGTCCCGGTAAGGGTGACCCCGGAGGATTTTCTCCCGGTACCGTTTGCATTTACAATGTGGTTGGTGGCAATGACAACAGGCTCACCTGTCGGATAGGAAGATGCCGCGGCACCAGCGTGCCTGTTTACGCCATCGGTTGACCAGGTGGCATTGACATCCCAGTTCCCAGCCGACGGGGCTGTGCAGGTGGCATTGCGGCTGTAATAGGTAAGAACCGTTCCGAATTCAGTACTCTGGCCTGCTGTATAATCTCCGTCAATAAAATTTTTATTCCCGAAGGTTATCAGGTTTGTGCTGGTATTTATGGCTGTCCCGGATGCGGGACTATCCCATATACCGGTGGTATAGTTATAGCGGTTCCCGATGAAGGTACTCTCGGTCCCCTTCACGTCGGATTGCATGTAGGTATAATACTGGTTGATGTTCAGCCCGCTGAACCCGGTTTTACTTACGTGCCAGTAGAAGGTGAGGATGTTGGTACCTGCACCCGTATTGCAGGGATGCTGCGAGTTGACCGGGATCATCGTGATCGTTCCCGGCAGTGTGGAAGCAGTAACATTCATCCTTGCAGGTGTATATTTCCCCGGCACACCTGACTGAAAGGTAAAGTTGGTGTTGGTTGAAGCAGCATAGGATTTTCGGATACCCGCATCACTGACCAGCCCGTCGGACCTTATGCAACATGTTGCAGAAAAAACTGCCGGGCTCAGCGCAATGAGTGAATTTGCCGATGTGCTTGTCAGCATAAGGAGTTTATTGCCGATATCCAGTAATTTTCCCTGGAATGTAAGATTTCCCGTAATCTCCATCACGGAGGTCATCCTGACATCATAAGCGGGGTTCAGGTATAAATTGCCGAATTTTCCGGTCCCGTTTCCAGAAAGGTACTGAACTACCTGGCCTCCGAGCAGTATCCGGCCAGAGCCTGTGCTGGAATGAGTTGCCGAATTGGTGATATCCCCGATAACCGTTATCACAAAGCCTCCATCAGCAAGGGTCCCTTCGCTGAGCGTGAGATCGGCGTTGACAAATACCAGAGGAGTTGCCGATGTCCCCCCCTGCAGGGTGACTGTTCCTCCGGGGTTGCTGTTGTTTATCACCAGCATGGCAAAATTGGTAATATTGGATGCTGTTCCGGTGATTACCTGGTTGCCGGTGCTTCCGTTAAAGGTAGTCAGTTGTCTTTGCGATCCCGGCCGGTAGCCTCCCGAGTTAACGCCTATCCCCGGATCGGTGTTCAGGTTCGTCAGGTTGCCGGCAATATTCACGTCGAGACTGTCGGCATAGAAGACCGAGGTTGCCTGGATGGTCAGATCGCCCTGGAGCATTAACCCGTGTACCGCCAGGGTCAGCTTTTTGGAATTTGTTGTACCGTCGATCGTAATATGGTATAACGGGATGTTTGAGTCAAGGGTAAAATTATTGACAATGGTGCTTTCTGTTCCGGCATCTCCGAAAACGATGGTTCCGCCTGTAACGGATGACGTTTCAGGCCTGAGGTATAGGTCGTTATAGGTGGTGCTTCCGCCCCTGACCACCTTCAGTGTGCCGCCGGCCATATTAAATACGCTGCCTGAATTGAGCACCTCCAGTTTGGCCCTGGTTGTCTGCCCGTTTCTTCCGTTAATATTCACGATTCCATCCGACTGGTTATAAACAAGCGAGCCCAGCCCGTTGATCATGCTGCGCCTGATCTGCCCGTTTACGAAGAGTGTTCCTCCGCTGATATCGATCGCCGGGTAACCGGCTCCGGAATATTCAATATCGTTGTTTACGTTGTTTGACGAATTTCCGATATATACCCCCCCTGCCTTTACTTCAATCAGGCCCGACAGTCCGATATCGGCATCATCGCTGGCAGTGGTTGCCACGAGTATTGTTCCTCCGTTTGCCGAAAGACATGCAGTGGCCGGGATATCCAATCCCATAGAGGCCACGGTGACTGTTACTCCGCTCGTCAGCCGGAAGGTGCCGTTGACCAGGGTGAGCGGGGCGGCATTGTTTGAAAAGGTAAACGCTGTAGAATTCACGGTGAGTACGGGCACTGAAGAGTTTCCCTTATCAACGGTGATGGAATAAAAATCCGTAGTCACCCCTTTTCCTGAAATGAGTGAAGAGTTGTTCCCGGTAAAAATTGCATCACATCTTATTGAACTGCTGACACTAAGATCGAGGGTACCGTTGTTGGTCAGATTTCCGCCGGCCGACAACAGGTTATTTGCTGTAGTTCCGGAATTTGCCACATTGAATACAGCTCCTGTGGCAATTGTAATATTTCTGTCGACCCTTACTGTTTGCGCCGTATTGTTCTGAAAAAGGAGGTTTCCGGAAGTCACCACCAGGTCATTCCTGACAGACAGACTGTGCTCGCTGGTACTATTCAACCTGGCAAGGGCGGTGACAGAAGAACCTGTCACCGTCAGATTTCCGAATATGAGAAGATCACTGTTGGGCATTGTTATCGAATATCCGGAACCCGGTGAGAGTATTAAATTTGAAGTAGAGGTACAGCCTTCATCCGGGTCATGTTCGGGAAATGCAAATCCCAATGAACAAAACGCTCAATTAGTAGCCGAAAAATATAAACTTAAACGATTTATACATCCAGAAGAATTAATGGATTTGTGTGATGCCGTTGATATTGTAGCTCCTACTATTAATCATTTTGAATTGTGCGACATGGCCCTTCGAAAAGGGAAACATGTATTTGTAGAAAAGCCATTGGCTAATACCATGGAGGAAGCACGCACATTAGTGAAACTTGCCAAAGAATCGAATTTAAAATTTCAAGTAGGACATGTAGAAAGATTCAATCCTGCTTTCCTGGCATTAAAAAATTACGATTTGCAGCCGATGTTTATTGAAGTGCATA
>JBAXFZ010000407.1:0-3973 GCA_037139685.1 Bacteroidota bacterium | reverse complement strand
GCATGTAGAAAGCATTTTTGCTACTTGTTTGGACGAGGGTTCGAATCCCTCCAGCTCCACAGAATGGAATAACTAACAGGGGGACTGAAAATTTTCATATCCCCCTGTTGTTTTTAGGATGTACCTGATAAAAGGAATACTGACGGATTTTTTCCCTGCGGTATTTAAAAAAACTTTTATCTTTATCCGCAAAAAAAGGTATTAACTGACTATAATCGCAAATTCCCCTTTATGTTATTAGGAAAAAAAATAATTGTTGTACTTCCGGCTTACAATGCAGAAAAAACCATTGCGCAAACTATTGCAGAGATTCCGCTTGACCTGGTGGATGAATATGTAGTGGTCGATGATGCCAGTACCGACAATACCATCCAGGTTGCCAGCACCCTCAAGGTCAAAAACCTCATTAAACACGATAAGAACAGAGGCTACGGCGGCAACCAGAAAACCTGCTACGACACAGCTCTTCAGTTAAACGGCGATATTGTCATAATGCTGCACCCCGACTACCAGTATACGCCAAAACTGATACCCTCGATGGCGCATATGATTGCCAGCGGACTATACCCGGTTGTGATCGCATCCCGGATCCTGGGGAAGGGTGCCCTCCAGGGAGGAATGCCCAAATACAAATATATTTCAAACCGTTTTCTTACCTGGGTCCAGAATATCCTGATCAACCAGAAACTCTCAGAGTACCATTCCGGCTACCGGGCATTTTCGCGTGAGGTACTCGAAAAGGTGAACTACCATGCCAATTCTGATGATTTTGTCTTTGACAACCAGATGCTGGCGCAGATATTCATGGCAGGCTATGAAATTGCCGAAATTACCTGCCCGACCAAGTATTTCGAGGAGGCCTCGTCCATTAACCTCAGGCGCAGTATCAAATATGGAATGGGGGTTCTCAAAACTTCCTTCGGTTATTTCTTTCATAAAACCGGGATAGTCTCACTCGACATTTATAAATCAAAATAGCCGAATTATGGCCTCCCAAAAGAAGATCATTCCAAAAGGGAAAAAGGCAATCATCCGGGAGGAAAAACTGCTGAACTGGAAACTGCCCATCCTGATTTCAGTCTCCTTTGTTGCCTATTACCACACCCTTGGCCACGACTTTGTCAATTGGGACGATATTGCCTATATCATGAATAATGACATGATTACGGCCTATAACTGGGTTAACCTGAAGCACATCTTTTCTTCCTACTTCATGGGGAATTACAACCCGATGATCCTGCTGAGTTTTCAGTTTGATTTTCATTTCTTCAACTTTTCGGCTCACGGCTACCATCTGCACAACCTCCTGCTGCATCTTGTCAATGCAACCCTCGTCTATGCATTCTTTTTTTATCTGCTGAGGAAAAATTCAAATGTAGCCATAACAATTGCATTGCTCTTCTCGCTCCATCCGATGCATGTCGAATCGGTTGCATGGATTTCTGAACGCAAGGATGTTCTCTATACAGCTTACTATTTCCTCTCGTTGATTGCCTATATTTTTTATATCAGGGAAAAGAAAATCACCCGTTATCTCCTGGCTGTTGCGTTTTTTATCATCTCCTGCATGTCAAAGGCCCAGGCTGTAACCCTGCCTGTGGTACTCATACTGGTTGATTACTTTTTGCAGCGCAGGTTTGACCGGAAAAATATACTTGAAAAAATTCCCTTTTTTGCCATCGCCCTTTTCTTCGGGATCGTAGCCATATTCGCCCAAAAGGCGAACCACTTCATCAACCCGATGGGTATCCCGGTCTCCCGGAGCATTTTTTATGCACCTTACAGTCTTTGCGTCTACCTTTTCAAATTCCTGCTGCCGGTCAACCAGATTGTTGTCTATGATTACCCGCTGACTGAAACAGGAACTCTTCCCTGGTATCTCTATTTTTCACCCATTATCTTCCTGGCTGTTTGTGCAGTTATCTGGAAAACATGGAAAACAAAACGGTACATAACCTTCGGCATCCTCTTTTTCCTTGCAACAATCCTCCCTGTTCTGCAATTCCTTCCGGTTGGTCCCGAAGTTGTAGCCGAAAGGTACACCTATATTCCTTACATCGGTCTGAGTTTCATCCTCGCCTTTGCCTTCTGGGAGTACTGTCCAAAATTCAATGCCAAAACTAAAACGATTCTCGATGGTACAGCCATCCTGCTGCTGGTTTTCATATCTTTCCTGGCCTTCAACCGCACACTGGTCTGGAGGGACAGTATTGCCCTGTGGACGGATGTAATGGACAAAAATCCCGGCCATATTGCCGCTTACAGCAACAGGGCTTTCATGTACAATGAAAACAAGGAGTATGAAAAGGCCATACAGGATTTGACAGAGGGAATCAGGCGCGATCCCGGCGACACCAAATTTCTGAATTTTTACACCTCCAGGGCATTCCTGTATAAAAAGCTGGAAAAGTACGACCTGGCGCTGGCCGATTATTCAAAGGCACTGGAAATCCGTCCTGACAGTGTAAAACCCTATCTCGACAGGGGAATCCTTTACACCGACCGTTTCAGGAAGTACGACCTGGGTATCCATGATTTCAGGAAATTCCTCAAAAAATACCCCGAGGACATTAACTGCAATTTCAACCTGGGTATCGCCTATTATAAAAAAACCGATTTTGACAGTGCCAAAATATATTTTAATAAATCCATAGAACTGAATCCGGCTAACGGTGACGCCCATAACCTTCTTGCCAGTATCTTTTACAAAACGAAAGATTATCCGGCTGCATATAAACACGGAATCCTTGCAAAACAATGCGGTGCCAGTGTCGACAGTTCCCTGATGAATTTCCTGATTAAACGAAAAGAAAATAATTTTAAATGACATTTTCGCATACGGTTTAACTGTTTACATTAAATAACCATACGAACTACGTTCATGCAAAACGCGAAGGATAATTTATGGTTATTCCATGTCGCCCGAAAAAATAAATATTATCACATGAATTTCCATTTTTCCTTAGTTTGTTTTCTATATTTTAAATTAATTAATTTTACTCAATTCTTGTGAATGGCACAATACACCATTTATTTATTTTTCAAATATTTATTCTTTGACAATAAGAAAATATGAAAAATAAACTGATTAACAATACCAGGTGTTTAATAAATTTCCTGGTATTTTTTATTTACCTGCATGATCTTCTGACAATCCTGACCGGCCAAGGATTAATGATGCTACCAGCATTGATTATTTAACCCGGTTTTGAAATGTTGATTGTCTCGGTATATATTTTTCTTCACTACTGTCCGGTTGTTGAATATTTTTAACCTCGTAACGCATTAACATACAATATATAAACTATCGTTCTTTGATTTTTTGATTTGAAATTCATCCGATCTTTGCCAAAAAGGAGGTCCGATGAATTCCGGTAAAACAGTTTTTGCACAGTTGATGTCATTTCTACCATGGTATGAGTTTGATAAGTGCGTTCTGCGATACAAAGGCAACTATAAGGTTCAGCACTTTAATTGTCGCCAGCAAATGATGGCAATGATATTTGCTCAAATGACCAACAAAGAAAGCCTACGTGACATTGAAGCCTGTCTGAATGCTATTCCAGAAAAACTCTATCATGCTGGTTTTCGCAGTCTGATCAAAAGGTCAACCTTGGCTGACGCAAATGAAAGCAGGGACTGGCGAATCTTTGCTGACTTTGCCCAGGTTCTGATTCCTGAAGCACGGGCTCTATACAAGACGGATAACAATTTTAATGTTGACATCGACAACATGGCTTATGCGCTCGATAGTACCAGCATAGAATTGTGTCTGAGTCTTTTTCCATGGGCCAAGTTCCGGAAACATAAAGGTGCAGTCAAAGCTCATACTATGATTGATCTGAGAGGGTCGATTCCAACCTTCATCAAACTCACTGACGGCCTCTGTCATGATGTCAATGTGCTTGATGAACTGGAATATGAGCCAGGCGCCTTTTATGTCATGGATCGTGGTTATGTCGCTTACAAACGC
>JBAXFZ010000406.1:0-3978 GCA_037139685.1 Bacteroidota bacterium | reverse complement strand
TAGAAAAGTATCAGAAATTCCTCGTCAGCAAAGGTGCTGAGATAGTTCACGAGGATAATTGGGGGTTGCGAAAGCTCGCCTATCCCATTCAGAAAAAGTCAACCGGATTCTATCACCTGATAGAGTTCAAAGCCGACCCGACACTGATCAGGGAATGGGAAGTGACCTTTAAACGTGATGAGCGGATTCTCCGCTTTTTAACGGTGGTCTTCGACAAGCACATGCTCGCTTACAGTGAGAAGAAACGTGCAAGGTCGAAAGCCGCAAAGGAAGTAAAAGAATAGTAACCATCCAAAAATCTGTTTGATCATGGCAACACAACAACAAGGCGAAATAAAGTATCTGACCCCGATAGCGGTCGATACAAAGAGAAAAAAATATTGCCGTTTCAAGAAGAGCGGTATTAAATACATTGATTATAAGGATGCTGACTTTCTGCTTAAGTTCGTCAACGAACAGGGCAAACTGCTTCCTCGCCGTATTACCGGTACTTCAACCAAATACCAGCGGAAAGTAGCACAGGCAGTTAAACGGGCACGGCACATTGCCCTCATGCCCTATGTAGGAGATTTATTAAAATAAGGAGGCTGGAACCATGGAAGTAATTTTGAAACAAGACGTCCTCAACCTGGGCTATACGAACGAAAAGGTAAATGTTAAGCCCGGATATGCCAGGAATTTTCTGATTCCCCAGGGCATTGCCATTCTGGCCACCGAATCCAACAAAAAAATTCTGGCAGAAACGCTGAAACAAAAAGCGCATAAAGAGGCCAAGATCCGCAAATCGGCAGAAGATTTGTCAGAAGGGTTGAAAAACCTGACTGTAAGGATTGGTGCAAAGGCTGCTGAGAGCGGAAAGATCTTCGGATCGGTCAACGCGATCCAGGTTGCACAGGCTTTAAAAGAGCAGTTTGATTTCGATGTCGACCGCAAGAAAATTCATGTCGACCACGAGCATATCAAAGAGCTTGGAACCTACAAGGCTAAAATTCATCTCCACAAGGAGGTACAGGTTGAAATCAACCTCGAAGTTTTTGCTGAATAAGAGAGGCAGAAAAGTTGTAAATTTATCCCGGGATATCATTTGTCCCGGGATTTTTTTTTATGCTTACACAAAACCAGCTTAAACATATTTCAGCCCTTCATGTAAAGAAGTACAGGGAGGAGTTCTCCCGGTTCATTGCGGAGGGCCATAAACTGGTGACAGACCTGGTTGCCGGCGATTTCAACATTGAGGGCATCTATGCCTCGGCCGGGTGGATTGTGGCCAACCTTGCGGTTGTGAAGGAAAAGAGCATCCCGGTTTTCGAGACCCTGCCTCGCGAAATGGAGCGGATCTCGGCCCTGGCGAGCCCAAGCCCCGTACTGGCAGTTGTGTCGGTTCCCGTTACCGATGATGTCTCATGGCGAGGGAAAGCGGGGGAGGAGCTTATCCTGGCGCTCGACGACATACGTGATCCCGGCAATTTCGGGACAATTATCCGTATTGCCGACTGGTTCGGGATCAATACAGTGCTTTGTTCCTGTTCGTGTGTTGAGACTTTCAGCCCGAAGGTGGTGCAGGCAACCATGGGATCCATTGCCCGGGTTCAGGTGGTCAGGTGTGACCTGGCCGAAGCCCTTTCCGCCCCCCCGGTGTCGCGGGAAGGGTTCCCGGTTTACGGGGCCTTCCTGGAAGGGGAATCGCTCTACTCATTGGCTCCTGCAGGTCACGGCATCATTTTGATCGGCAACGAATCGCGCGGGATCTCCTCCGGGCTGCTCCCGCTGGTCAACCGGAAAATCTTTATTCCGTCATATGGAAATTCATTATCCGGTAAGGCCGAGTCGCTCAATGCCTCCATCGCAACAGCCATAATCTGTGCCGAGTTCAGGAGGGACGCACGATAAATTCCAATTGCCAATTGCCAATTGCTCATTCCTCATTGCTCATTGTATAAATCCAAACTGATAGTAAATGGTCACTGCTTCCCGAGTTTTTTCCAGTATTGTTTGTTTGCTCTTTTTCCTGGGTTTCTCTCTTGATGTTTCCGCTGCCGCCCGGCCCAATGAGAACATCTGCTATTACCCGTCAATCAAAACCATCCAGGTGTTCAAGGAGGGGTTCGAGCTCTCTCCCCCCATCATCCAGCTCAATTCAACCGAGCGGCTGCAGATCGCCTTTGATGACCTGGACCAGGATGTAAAACGGTTCAAATATTCGATCATACATTGCGAATCGGACTGGAAAAGGTCGGCCGGCCTTTCGGTTTCCGACTATATTGCCGGGTACCGCGAGGAGAGTATCGACCGGTATCTCTATTCGTACAATACTACGGTTAAGTACATCCATTTCAGCACCTCCTTCCCGACGGCCAATATGCAGCCTAAAATATCGGGCAACTACATTTTTATGGTTTATGAGGAGGATACCACCCAGGTGGTCTTCACCGCAAGGTTCATGGTTGTCGAGCCGACTTCGGTGGTTGCCGCGGGGAAGGTGGTCCAGAGTACACGGATCACCGACCGTAACGGTTTCCAGCAGGTTGACCTGCAGGTCAACCTGAACGGCTTCCAGGTGTTTGATCCGGGGCGTGAATTGTCAGTTATGCTCCAGCAAAACGGCCGGTGGGATAATATCATGCGGTTGCCCAGGCCCCGCTTTGCACGCTCCGACGAACTCGATTACCGGTATGATGAATCAACCGCCTTCGAAGGTGGAAACCAGTTCAGGAACTTCGACACCAAGAGCCTGATGTACCAGTCGGAAAGAATCGCCCGGATCAGTTATGACACCGTAAACCAGGTTTACCTTGTCGGGGATCAGCCCAGGACCTTCAAACAATATGTTTTCGACAAGGACCTGAACGGGAAGTTCTATATCAAAAATGAGGAACATGCCGAGAACAGCGGCACCGAAGCCGATTACGCCTGGGTTCATTTCTTTTTGCCCTACCCGGCGCTGAATACCACCGGTGATTTTTATATCCTCGGGGCGCTCACCGACTGGCAGATGAACGAAAAAAGCCGCCTGAGATATAATTTTGACCGCCGGGGGTACGAGCAGAACCTGTTCCTGAAACAGGGGTACTACAATTACCTGTACGTCCTGAAAGAAAAGGGCAAACAGACCGGCGATCTCTCTGTCATTGAAGGAAGTCACTGGGATGCCGAAAACGATTACACGGTCTATATCTATTTCCACGAAACCGGCTCCTATTACGACCGCCTGATCGCCGTGAATTTCCTCAACACCATCCAGCCCTGACCGGCTACAACGCCGTATTGTAAATTGTAAATCAGAAGGGATACCCGATCCCGAAATTCCACATGATATCCTTGATCTGCATGTGGTTGAATATCCACTGGTTGGATTTTGGATTTGAGGGGATGTAAAGCGGCAGGGCAGGATCGAGCCTGAAGATAAAGAAATCGAAATCCAGCCTGATTCCAATTCCCCCGTCGAGCGCAACCTGGCTGAAAAAGCCGGGGAAGGTGAACTTTCCTCCCGGCAGGTCCTTCGAGTTTTGCAACAGCCAGATATTGCCGGCATCCACGAAGGCTGCGCCGCGAATCCACTGGTACACGGGAAAACGATATTCCACGTTCAACTCAAGCTGGATGTCGCCGATCTGGTTGTAGTTGAAATCTCCGTTAACATTGGTATAGGTTCCGGGCCCGAGGGAGTACATCTTCCAGCCCCGCATGCCGTTTGCACCTCCCGTAAAAAATGCCTTTTCAAAGGGCAGCAGGGTTGAATTGCCATATGGAATGCCGATACCTCCATAAAAACGGTAAACCATCGAATGCTTGTTCCCGAGAATATTGAAATACCTGAAATCAAAGTCGGGCTTGAAATACTGCGAATAGGGCAGCCCGAACATGGTATAGGAGGCCCCGGGAGCCTTCTGAACGCTCAGGAGTTTGTCGAACAGGTAGATCATGTTGCCCCCGGTCTCAAAATTGGCCCGGACATACACAAAGTCCTTCACCTTGTTG
>JBAXFZ010000405.1:0-4024 GCA_037139685.1 Bacteroidota bacterium | reverse complement strand
GCTGGTTGCCGTTGATACGGCCTGAAGAACACATGTTCTGCATTGCCGATAAGATGGCATCACGCATATTGAGGAAACCGGGGTTGGCCGGTGCAAGCTTCAGGGCATCGACCACGCACTGGATGGCGAAATATTTGTCGGTCCGGCGGTTCATCTCCAGCAGGGTGGCACACCAGATTTCACCCATGTTGTGAACCTCCGAATAATCTATTCCGGCGACAATTTTCCCGAGATCGCCGAAATTGTGCGGGTAGTTGCTGTCGTACGGGAAGTAGCGGACCCCGCCGGCATTGTTCAGCAGCCAGTTTCCGACAATGATTACATCATTGATGGTGCAGGCCACATAATCTCCCCAGCCTTCGCCCATCCCCCCGCTCTGGGGTGCATCGAGTGCGTGAACATTCATCGGGCCCCCGACCAGTCGGTTGGTGACCCCGTGGGTGAATTCGTGGAATACCACCGTTGAATCGAAGGCAGTATGACGGTTGGTCGAGGTAACCAATCCCATTCTCATGGTGGGGCTGGAGCCGTCGACCGGTGTGCTCATATTGGCGGTGCCTGACACAGCACCTGAATATGAACGGGCATCCACAGGGTCTCCCCCTGTTCCGCCCCTCCCGAAGTCATCCTGCTGGAAATTACCGTCGATCTCCCTGAATTTGAGCATGTAAAAGAAGTCGTGCATATAGCAGCAGTAATAGAAAATGTTCAGCACTTTCTGGTCATCCCCGACGGCATCTGCGGGATTAAAGGTCAGTGCCCCCCCCGATGTCGTGCCCGTGTATGGGAGTCCTGCGTCGCCAAGATGGGCGTTCGTGGAATTCCCGACGGTTTTGTTGGCGGTGACCCAGGGGTCGGGAAATGCCGGCGGCAATCCCGTGGCTGCGTTGAACAGCAGGCTGTAGTCGCCGCTCCCGGTTGAATCATGTGCTCCCCCTGCCGAACAATGTGATCCGGGGTTTCCTTCGAAAAAGAGGCTCTGGCATTTGCGGCACCACCGCCAGCCATGCTGGCCCGGGGCGAAGGGCCTCTGGTTTTGCAGGGTGTAGTTTCCGCTGCCTGTCATATCATGGGCCCCGCCTGCCGGGCAAACCGATCCGGGATTCCCGGCAAAGTACAAACCCTGGCATTTGTGGCACCAGCGCCAGTTGTTCTGGCCGGGATAGCCAGCCGAATTCAGCGACAGGTAATAGTCGGCACTGCCGGCCAGGTCGTGGGCCCCTCCTGCAGGACAGTGGGAGCCGGGGTTCCCGGCGAAGTATATCCCCTGGCACTTATGGCACCATCTCCAGTTGTTCTGTGCAACGGTTGGGAAGGGGAGATTATAATCATTTATGGGCCTTGGAAACGGGGTGCTCTGCCTCGCGGAGCCACCGTTTACCCTGTAAACATTACCATTCGCGGTAAGGTAAAGGATGGTCTGGTGGCAATAGAAAATGTCGCCCGTGTCGGCAGAGACAATTGTATAGTACTGCCCTGTATAATTGGGGAAGGTCAGCAGTACGGCCCATCCAAGGGAAAGGTTATCACCCAGGGGGAACCAGATCAGGTTTGCTTTGATCTCTGCTCCGAAGGGCCCGGGTTCAAGAACCGTGGGACGTTCAGGAAGGTTGGGGAATGCGGCCCTGACCTTTGGTTCGAAACCGGTGATCTTTACCTCGGGCGGTGTAAACGGCTCCCCGAACTGGTCAGTCTTTCCCTTTTCATTTGCAGCTGGTTTTGCAACATGCTGGGCTGCACATAACACTGCCTTCTGGACTGTAAGCTTGGGTTCGGCCAGGAGGTTCTGGCTGACGGTGGATGTGCTCCCAAGCGTGTCGGTTATGGCCCCGTCCGGCGCAAAGTTTATGGTGACAGCCGACTGGAAGATAGGGATCCCTTTATACAGCTGCTGGAGATTCACCGATCTGGCTTCACTGCTGGTTACCTGGACGGCAGGGTCGGCGATAAACTCGGTTGCCTGTTGTGCGGTAAGTCCCAGGGCCGGGCTTATCTGGTGGACATGATCAAGCGCACGGGCGATGTAGTTTCCGGTTCCTGCAGGTGCAGAATCGGAAACTATCGCCGAGGGGTTGCCATTTGTTGAGTTAAACTTTTCAATCCGGATGGTATGACTCCCGGGCAGTTTCCCGGATACGTCAGCAGCAAGCGAATGCAACTCGCTGACCCGGTTTGGGATTGCACGATTTATCGTGAAATCGCGGACATCTTTTTCACGGCTCATAGTAATTCCTCCTTCATTTGTTTGTTTGTCATAAATTGCCTCCTTGATTAAAATTATACCGGTTTTTTCATGCAGGCAAGGCCCTACCGGCCATAAAGGCACCCGCCCTATTTTCAATATCCCGGATCATGATATCATGATGATACCCTTTTCAAAGACAAAAAAAACAGCAACCACCTGCAAAAACAGTCTGACTCTTCAGCGCTTCAGTCTTTTTAATTCAACAGGAACAGCTATTCCGGCAGTGATTGAACGATACTTAAGGGGAGATCCTGAAATCAATGTTTTGACTTAATGCAAGAAATTGAATCAGGAGGAATCAAAATCCTCACGAAAAGTTATGGCAGAGTATGGAATATATAATAAATAAAAATATAGCGCTAACTTACAAAAAACAGTATGCAGTGTCAAGTTGTTAAATAAAAAACAGCCATAAAAAATTATTAACATATACTAATATAAATATGTAACATATAACAGGCCTGAACCATGGCTCTTCATCTCCGTTCTAAAAACCTGTGATTGGATGGGGCTATGGATATACAAGTATTGTGTGAAAAAATAAACGGAAAGGAACATGGTTCGTATCCCTGCTTCCTGACCCGGTGGGAATACATTAAAAGGACCCCTTAAGCCGGATAAAGATGGATGTCTGGGATAACCCTGCGGTTCCCGGTTCATACGATTGAAAAGACTGTGCGATTACCGAAAGGTCAAGGTTATTCATGAGAGAAAAGGTGAAGGTGGGGATGACAAAGAACATGCTGTTGCCGGGATTGAGGATTCCGGCGAGAGAAAGGCTGATGAGTGACGTTGCCGGGTATGAAACGGAGCCGTACATCGAGAAGCCGGTAAAGAAAGGGTTTTTCGCATTCAGCAAACCCGGGTTATACTGGCTGGCCAGGATGCCGGATGAATTTTGGGAATTTGAATTGTAAAAACCTTCAAACTGCAGCAAGATCGAGTTCCGGAAGGTGTAATCATATTCGACAGATGAGAGAAAAACCCCCGTGGTGTCGGTGATATGCTTCAATGGCCTGAACCAGCTCACCTCCCCCTTGAATCCCCCGCCGGCTATCTGCCCCGCCCATCCAAGACCCAGCACCAGGTCGCTCTGCGCATAGACCCCCGCCAGCGCCTGGAAATCATATCTCCAGCGGTTGAAACGGTACAGCCCTGCAGCGGTGATTTTATGATCGTTACCGGCTTTGACGGTGATTTCGGCTTTTGACGAGGCACTTGTGAAATACTGGAGCCTCACGGCATCGCTGCCCGGCTTCTCTTCATAATCGAAATCCAGGTAGGAGTATGTGTTAAAAATATCATTGGGATTCCATACAAAGGTCTGGCTCCAGTTTATCCGCTGCCGGCCAAGGGTTACCTGGAAGTTCTTCAGGGTATAATCGAGCCATGCCCGATCGATTGAGCTGTTCACAATAAAAGACTTCCCGGTGAAGCTGTTCCACGACAAATTCACAATTCCGTTGTCGGCTGCAACAAAATTTTTGTACCGGGGGTTCAAAGCGGTAAGCTCCCCCCAGTAAAACCGGTTTCTTTCTTCAAGGGCAAAGGTGAAATTCTTCGAGATGTTCCATTTGAAATTCAGCCGGTTATGGATAAGGTTGCTGGTGACCCATTTTTCGCTGACATTGTGGATAACCATTGTCTGCATATCCTTGACATACCCGTTAATCGACCAGGTTCGCTCTTTTGGCCCGGGAACGGTATCCTGGGAATAGGACCTGACGAACAGGCAAAGGAAAATGAAGAGGGAAAGCGATACCCGTGAAAAAACATGCC
>JBAXFZ010000404.1:0-4041 GCA_037139685.1 Bacteroidota bacterium | reverse complement strand
CTCAGTCATGGCCGGGGCATGATCCAGGTAACCTTTGAGGGTTGAAATCTGCATATTGCATTCACCGGTTAAAAAGGCATATAACTGCATCGGGTTTGATTCATAGAATTCTGCAGCCCCCAGTCCAAACTCGAAAATAACCACCGGTTTACAGCGCCTGAGGGTAGCTATCCCTCCCTTCATCACCCTGAACTCAGCCCCCTCCACATCAATTTTCACGAGGTCAACCTGCATGTCCTGCGGGATGAACTGGTCTAACAGCCCGGTTTCAACCGTTATCTGGTCAATGTCGACATGTTTGCCGTCGTATTTCCGCTTTTTGATTCCGCTGTAAGCCGGTGCATTCAAAACATGCTGAAAGGTGGTGCTCCCGGCTTTGTCGTAAAGAGCCACCGGGTATATAGTCACGGTCGGGTCGTGCTGGTATCGGGCATACAGAAAATCACATAGCTCGGGAATTGGTTCAAAGCCTATCTTTCTTCCAAGGGGTGCATCCTTGATCATCAGGTCGAGGATTTCGCCTTTATGGCAGCCAATGTCGATACAGTTCGAGCCCGGTTTCAGGCTTCGTTGTATAATCTTTTTTGAATAGGCATCATATTTCTGGTTGCGCGTAACCGAAATGTGAAGAAGGGAAAGTAGTCGTTTCAGAAGTTTTTTCATCAGCAGCCGTAAGACCTCATATTTCAAAACAGCCGCAAAATTAACACATTTAATTCAAGATTTTTAACTAATTTTGCAGCCCTTTTAAAATCAACTATCAATATATTTATATGGCTACAACAGCAGATATCAGAAATGGTCTGGTAATCGAATTTAACAATGACCTTTACAGTATTGTGGAATTCCAGCATGTAAAGCCCGGCAAGGGTCCGGCTTTCATACGAACCAAATTAAAAAGCCTGAAACACGGCCGGGTCATTGCCAACACTTTCGATTCGGGGGCAAAAATAGAGATTGCCCGTGTTGAGCGCAGGAAATACCAGTTTCTCTTCAAAGAAAATGCGGATTACCATTTCATGCATACCGAGACTTTTGAGCAAATCTATGTCCCGGAAACGCTCATCAACGCACCCCAGTTCTTAAAAGAGGGCCAGGAGGTTGAAATCCTGTTTCATGCCGATACTGAAACAGCTCTTACCTGTGAACTCCCGCCATTTGTTGTGCTGAAGATCACCTACACCGAACCTGGTATGCGCGGCAATACAGCCACAAACACCCTCAAGGATGCTACCGTTGAAACCGGGGCAATTGTAAAGGTTCCCCTTTTCATCGATGAAGGTGAAACGATTAAAGTCGATACACGCACAGGTGACTATTCTGAGCGCGTCAAAGTTTAACAGATTTGCACTTTGCACTTTGCATTTTGAATTTTGAATTGGTATAAATAATTCCGGACAGATGAAATTTCCAGCTCCGATAATGCTTTCTGAACTTGCCGGCCTGATTCATGCTGAAATGGTTGGCGATCCCGGCTTTCCGGTTACAGGAATGAATGAAATCCATGTTGTCGAAACAGGCGACCTTACCTTTGTTGACCACCCGAAATATTATGACAAGGCTCTGAACTCAAATGCCACAACCATCATAATCAACAAACTGGTCGATTGCCCTGAAGGCAAGGCGCTGCTGATTTGCGAAAAGCCATTCGATGCCTATGTGTCGCTTGTAACCAGGTTCCGCCCATTTGAAGCAGCTGTCGCATCCGTAAGCCCTACTGCCGCCATCGGGGAGGGAACAGTTATCCAACCAGGCGCCTTTGTAGGGAACCATGTTAAAATCGGCAGGGATTGCATCATCCATGCCAATGCAAGTATTTACGACCATACGGTGATCGGCGATCATGTAATCATCCACTCAGGGGCCGTTATCGGTGCAGATGCCTACTACTTCCAGAAACGCCCGGAAGGCTATAAGAAGCTTGAATCGTGCGGACGGGTGGTCATTGAAGACCGGGTTGAAATTGGCGCCCTTACAAGCATCGACAAGGGTGTATCAGGTGATACCACTATTTCGCAGGGGACCAAATGCGACAACCATGTCCAGGTCGGCCACGATACCTACATCGGCAGGAACTGCCTTATTGGCGCCTTTTGTGCCATCGCAGGTGTTACCCGGATTGAAGATGACGTAATCCTCTGGGCCAACGTACTGGTCAACAAAGACCTGGTGATCGGCAAGGGTGCAGTCGTGCTGGCTGGTTCCGGCACCGAAAAATCGCTTGAGGGTGGTAAAACTTATTGGGGTATTCCGGCAATCGAAGCGCGGAAAAAATGGCGTGAAGTAGCCGCCCTGAAAATGTTGCCCGATATCCTCAGCAAACTCCGGTAACCAAAATCCGCAGGTATTTCAACCTGCTCATTCCCTCTCAATTCGCTGAAAATCAATCTTCTGTTTTTCTCACTTCCCCTTTGCCCTTCCTGGTATATATATCAAGGGCAACAATGGCAGCCATAAATCCCCATACAGGAACCGAGGCCTTGTCGGTGTCGAGAAAATTGTTCATGGTGCCGTGCAGGAAGTAGGTCAATAAGGCAAGCATAAGCGAAAGGCTGAGCATCCTGACCTCCGGGTCGTCTGCCCGCCGGTAAACACGCATGGCTGTCGTGATAAACAATATAACTGTCCCCAGCACAAGCAGCATACCGGGCAATCCCTGTTCTGCCATGGGACCAATGTATTCACTGTGGGCGTTCCCCTTGTCCCCGGCGTTTGTACTGATCAGTGTTTTCTCCTCAGATCGCTGGAACGGGGCATATTCAAACTGGTAGGTGCCTGGTCCATAGCCAAATACCGGCCGGTCTTCGAACATTCGCAAAGCCGATTGCCAGCGGTTGATCCGTTCAAGGTTTGAATTATCGGTTGAGATATTTGAAATCGAGCGCAGATGTTCTACAAAATTCGCTGACGGACCCTGCCGGTTCTTCTCGAGCCTGTCGAGTATCTCGAATGAAAAAATGTAGAAGATAAAACCAAGGATCACCGATACAAAAAATATCCATTTCAGTTTGATCCTGAAAACCACGATAAACAAAACGCCCAATGCAAAGGCAAGGCTCAGCCAGGCAGCACGGCAGTATGAGAGAACCAGTGCTCCTACCAGGATCGACAATACAATAAATGAGAAAAACCGTGTCGTTTTTGAATAATTACGACTGAAGGCGAAGCCGCAGAACATGGGGATAAAGAGCGCAAGTATCGCACCGTAAGCGGTATGGTCATTGTAAAATGGTTCCATCACCCAGTGGCCGGCCTGTTCGTCAAATCCATATTGTGAATGGTTGTAAGTCGTATAGGCAATCACTCCGATGAGGGGTATGGTGTAAAACCAGATAAAGCGGTTGATGTTCGAACGTTTCCTGAAGAGCTGGATGCCCAGGATATAAAACGGGATGACAAACCAGAGCCGGGCCAGCAGGTGCTTGAATGAAACAAGGGGCAGATCACTTGTAATGCTGGTAACCAGCATCCATACCAGTTGGAGGATAATTACAAATGTAAGCGGATGGGTCCATATCCTGGAATCATAATTATTATCGTAAAACAGCTTGATGATAAAGATCAGCAGCACGCCCAGCATAAGCGGCTCGGAGGGGAGTGAGATACCCACATTGAATTCAAACTGGGTGATGTTGATGGCGACAGGGGTAACAAAAGCTATGAGGAGCAGTATTTTATCGAGCGAATAAAAGTAAAGGTAAAGGATAACCAAAAACAACGGGAACAGCAGCAGCCAGTATATATCCCGGTAGATAAAATAGCAGTTCAGCCCGATAAAAATCGCACTCAGCACGTACAGGATGGTGATCCCGCGTTTACTGCCAAAGAGGTAACTCTGTATTTCTGCCAGCTTATCCTTCATCCGTTGAATTTCCCAGGCTGCGAAATTTGGTCCGTTCAATCAGTCCGATGATCAGGATAGCCAGGAAGAAGGCGGCAAGGGTACTGAATACCACGATCAGCCAGCGGATGGGATATCCCTTTTTATCCGGAACAAACGGTTTGCTGAGAACGTTGACATATGTGTAATTCCTGTTATAA
>JBAXFZ010000403.1:0-4051 GCA_037139685.1 Bacteroidota bacterium | reverse complement strand
CGGACGGGACTCGAACCCGCGACCTCCGCCGTGACAGGGCGGCATTCTAACCAGCTGAACTACCGATCCTCGAATGTGCTGCAAAAGTAACCTATTTTTTCCAATCCACCAACAACTTTTAAATTTCTTTCTCAAATGCGCCGTTTACCGTTACCGCATGGCAGGGAACCTTCAGCACGGCGGCCTCCCGTAGCCAGGCAGCCGTCCGGAAACGCCCGTTTGACGCGTCAATGACGATCTGCCGGGGGTGGAATATTTTCACTGCTTCAGCCATCGCCACCGTAGGATTTCCCTCCAGGATCAGGAGGTCAACTTGGATAAAACCATGAAATCCTTTGGGAACTTTTTTGTTCAGCACAGCAATACGGAGGTTTCGCACCTGGATAAATCTCCCGAAATGGGCAGCCGGGAGAAAAAGATGACCTGGTTCCGGGTCAGGGTGCGCACGCCCCAGCCAGTAATCACGGCGCCACCGGATTCCATGGGCGTCAAGGTCGGCCTTTACAAGTTCCTGTTCCTGTCTTTTAATAAAGGGGTCATATGCACCCGTGGAGTTGAAAAACAACAATGCCCGTCGCTGGCAGCTGATTTCATACAAAGAGTTTCGGCTGGCATTGAACACGACTATCCTGGCCGACTGCAGCCTCTCCAGCTTGCTGATGGCAGCTGTCAGGTTCAGCACGAGGAGTGCGACCAGGAACAACCAGAGAAAGGAGCTCCTCCGCCGTGTGAGAAACAGGAAACCCGCTGCAATGAACAGGTATAGCAGGACCATCTGCGGGGTTGAAATAAAGATCCCGGTGGTGGCCGAAAAGGGCAGCTCCTCCACAAAGTGGATGATTGAATTCAGCAGCCAGACAAGGAATACCAGTACCCTGGCGCCCAGCAGGGAGATCACCGGGATGGAGCCTGCAACCAGGGCAAAAATCCCGACGTAGATGATCAGGCTCGACAGGGGAACGACAAAAATGTTGGTGAGCATAAAGTAATTCGGGAACTGGTGAAAGGTGAAAAGGGTGATGGGCATTGTGGCCAGCTGTGCCGAAACCGAGACCGCCAGTATCGACCATATCTTGTCGGGGAGCCAGGCTGAGGTTACGTAAATGTCATAAATGGGTTTATAGAGGATGACAATGCCCGCAACCGCCAGGTACGAAAGCTGGAACCCCACATCCAGCAAAAGCAGCGGATCGGAAACAAGGATTAGGAACAGGGAGGCTGCCACCACGTTAAACATGTCGGGCGACCGGTTCATCGATTTTCCCAGGATCGGCAGGCTCAGCATGGCTGCCGAACGCAGCACGGCCGGCGAAAGGCCGGTCAGCAGGGCATAGAACCAGATAAACACAAGCAGGATGACGGCCTTTACAAACCGCCCGGTTTTGCCTTTATTCAGGAAACCCAGGAGGAATTCAAGGAAGATGTAAATTATGCCTACGTGCATTCCCGAAACCGAAAGGATATGCATGGCGCCGGTGGCCGCATAATCTCGCCGCAGGCCGGCATCCAGTTCATCAACATACCCAAGCAGCAGGGCCGAGGCTACGGCAAACTCCCTTCCTTCCACGCGGTTTTCGCGCAGCACCTGCAGCAGCCTGTCACGAAGGTGAAAGGCGGCCCGTTTTAGCAGGCCGGAAGGGGGAACGGCTATCTTTTTCCAGCTATACGCCGCCATGTACCCCCTGTGCGTGATCCCTTTGTTTAACAGGTACCCGGGATAATCAAAGGTGTGAGGATTCACATTCCGGGCAATTGGTTCAAAACGGCCCTTTACAAGGATATAATCTCCATACTGCAGCGGTAAAGGATCGTTATTAAGCCTTAGGTAGACAAGTGCATGGCCGTCTGTACGCATCCATCTGCCCGCTTCCCGGCGGTACCTGATTACTGCCACAATCTTGACCGCTGCCTTCGACAGGACCGGCGCCTCTTCAACGGTTGCCAGGAATAACCCGCCGGGATGGGAGGCAAAATCATCCCGGCCAGGTGATGCGCAACTGGTTGCAGCAATCTCATTTCCTGCCAGCAGGAAAAAGCCATTGATCATTAAACCGGAAATCCACCTGTAACGGTAGGATGAGGATAGCATTGAAAAAACGGGTGCCGATACCAGCAGCAGGGCAAGTACCGGGATTCTCCACGGCGGGCCGGTGCACGAAAATCCGTAATCCAGCCTGATCATGATCCCAGCCAGGAAGGGAAAAAGAAGCCTGAGCAGCGGATAGGGCCTCCAGGAGTTCATATGATTACCTTGTTTCTACCTGCTTAATCGGATAAAAACCAAAAGGTAATACATGAGTTAATTACAATATTTCAACAAATAGCTTTTTGCCTTCTCTGAACCATATTGAACAGCCAGTTTCCAGTCGTCGCATGCGCCCGGGGTATCGGCCAGGTATTGTTTGGCAACACCGCGGTTGGCAAGAGCCTCCGCATCGCCGGGGTTGAATTCAACCACCTGGTTGTACTCTTCGATGGCCTCCTGGTATTTCTTCAGGTAGAGATAGGCAAGGGCCAGGTTCATCCGGGATGTGGTATCGTCGGGCATGATTCCGATGGCAACCGAAAAGTCGCGGATGGCCTCATCATAGTTACCCATGGCCGCCCTCGCTGCTCCCCTGCTGGAAAAATAGACATTCTGAGATGAATCAAGCTTAATGGCTTCATTAAAATCAAGAATGGCCCCCTCCAGGTCGCGCAGGTTAAAGCGGCTCAGACCACGATTGTAATATGCCTCGGTAAAATCAGGCTTGTACTGCAGCGCCCGCGAAAAATCCTTGACCGCCTCCGTATAATCACCCAGGTCGAACTTTGCCAGTCCCATATTGTGAAAGGCTTCATTATAGTCGGGTTTAAGGGAGACGGCCTTATCATAATCCCTGATGGCCCCCTGGTAGTCCTTCAGGTAATCCTTAGCCAGCCCACGGTTATAGTATGATTCGGCATGTGTCGGCTTGATCAGGATCACCTTGCTGAAATCAAAGATGGCACTTTTGTAGTCTTTCAGTCCACTGTGTACAAGGCCACGGTTGTAGTAGGACTCAGGTACCGTCGAATCGAGGGCAACAGCACGGTTCAGATCCTTTAGGGCAGCCCTTAAATCACCCAGTTTGGCCTTGAGAATGCCCGATTCAATAAATACCTTCTGCGGACTCTTCTGCGGGAAAAGCTGGCCTGATGTAACAAGAAAGATCAGAAATAAAATTACGGACTTCAGTTGAAAAACCTTCATTTCACCAAGGCGACCAATCAAAACGGTTTACTTACAATATTTTATGATAAGCTCTTTGGTGGCTTCCAGTCCGTTTGCATAGGCTAACTGCCAGTCGGCACAGGCGCCGTCCTGGTCGCCAAGGACCTGTTTTACCCTGCCCCTGCTGTTATAGGCATCGGCATATTTGCCGTCGATGCTGATGGCCTTGTCGAAATCGGAAATGGCGGTGGGGTAATCCTTCAGCATGGCGTAGGCTCCCCCCCTGTTGTTGTAGGCGGTGGCATTGTTCGGATTCAGCTTCAGCGCCTCGTTGCAATCCTGGATGGCCCCCTTGAAATCCTGCAGGATATGGCGCATCATGCCACGGTTGGTGTAAACATCCGGGTATTTCGGGTCAAGTTTCACCACTTCATCATAGTTTGTAAGGGCACCTTTGTAGTCCTGGGTCATATAACACAGGGCAGCCATATAGTTGTAGGCAATGGAATTGTTTTTTTCCTTTTCGACATAGGTTGTGAGATCTGTTTTGGCATCGGTAAATTCACCTTTGCCATAATGGGCGGCCCCCCTTATAAAATAGGCCCTTGCCAGTGCCGGCTGAAGTTTCAATGCCTCATTGGCATCCTGGATGGCGGATGCGAAGTTGCCCACCATCTGGTAAGCCCAACCCCGTTTTACATAGGTACTGGCATTTTTCACCACATCGAGCGATTTGGTAAAATCCGCTATGGCGCCATTATAATCGCCGGCCTTGCCCTTTTTGGCTCCTTCGTCATACAATGCCTTGGCGCGCGTTTCCTGGGGACCAGGCGGTTTTGCAGGTGGTGCCGAAGGGGG
>JBAXFZ010000402.1:0-4077 GCA_037139685.1 Bacteroidota bacterium | reverse complement strand
CCCGGTGCTGTGGCACAAGGGGAACACCAGCAACCTGTTTGTCGGTGTAAATGCAGGAGCCGCGATCACCTCCGGCAACGACAATACATTCATGGGTTCGGGGGCCGCCAGCCTGAACAGCATCATCGGGAACAAGAACACGATGGTTGGAAGGGAAACAGGCCTGAACCTTTCGCAGGGCATCGACAACACCTTTATGGGATACCGGGCCGGGTACAGCTACACCTTCGGGAATAACTCCACCTTTATCGGCAGCGGGGCGGGTTACAATGAAAACTTCGACGAGGATGTTTACATTGGATGGCACGCCGGGTACAACAGCACCAACAGCCTCCATTGCACCTTCGTGGGCAATGGCTCAGGACTTGCCACGACAGGCGGCTACCAGGATGTTTTTATCGGCATCGGCAGCGGTGCGGCAAATGTCACCGGTGCCAACTGTGTAGCAATTGGCGGAGGTGCCGGCATGAGCCTGCCGAACCTCCAGAACGCCATCGCCATCGGGGACGCCTCCTCTGTCACGGGCAGCAACCAGATGATCCTGGGAAACAGCAATGTAAAGGTGGGCGTCGGGCTGAGCGGCATCACGCCCGGTCCGTCCAACTGGCTCGAGATAAACACCCCCGCTCCCTCCCCGGCGGCTGCGGCTTCGGGATTGCGCTTCAGGGATATGACCACCGTGTCGCCGACCACCCCGAACCCAGGTCCGGGCCTGTTGTCGGTCGACAACAACGGTGATGTGATCTATGTTGCAGCGCCGTCGGGCGGCGGGCTGGGAAACAGCTGCTCCTCCCCCCAGGTTCCCCTGCTTTCCGACCACGAAATCCCCCTGAACACATTCGATTTCTTCTTCTCGGGCGACGGGACAAACGACCACAAGGTCAACATCGGCTTCCCCTGCGGTTCTCCCAAACAGCCGGGAAAACTGAATGTGACCACCAACTTCCAGAGTGACCCTAGCTCCACGAACGACAGTTACAGCATTTATGGTACAAACACCTACGGCGGCCTGTTTTCAAACAATACAGGCGTTTACGGTTCTGCCATTTCAACCGGCCTTGGGACACATGAAACCGGCGTATGGGGCGTCGCCAGCGGCGACAGGCAGGCGATAGGCGTTCACGGGCAGGCAGGAGTGGTCGCATCCCCCGGGGGCCCCGCCTATGGCGGCTATTTTGAAGCTTCCACGGCAGGCAACACATTTAACTACGGCGTTGAATCGATCGCAGCCAATGCCCCCGACAACCTTGCTGTGGACGCCCTTGCCTTCGGCGGAACAACCAGCAACACCGGGATCCACGCCCAGGCATTCGGCGCCGTCACAACCAATGCCGGGATCTTCGAAGCGTGGGGTGGCAGTGTGACCAACATCGGCGTGACCGGCAGGGCTTTCCCCGTCAGCATCACCAACCCCTCCACCTACCCGACAATGGTCAACATCGGCGTTTACGGGAATGCCCCGCTAACCCCAACTTCAGGAACCCTATTCGGTTTCGCGGGATATTTTGACGGGGACGTCTGGATCAATGGCCCGGCAACCGGCACCGGGTTTGCCGTGACCTCCGACCAGATGTTTAAAACCAGGGTTGACACCATCTCCAATGCATTGAAGATCATCAGCCAGTTAAAGCCAAAAACCTTTTTTTATAAAACGGACAACCGGTACGGGATGAATTTCAGCGACAAGCGGCAATACGGTGTTATCGCCCAGGAGGTTGAAAAGGTATTGCCCGAACTGATCATCAATACAAAAAAACCGGCCATGGTTGATTCATCAGGGAAGGTGGTCACCGAAGGTGTTGCCTTCAAAGCCGTCAACTACGATGCATTTATCGGCATACTGATCCGTTCGGTGCAGCAGCTGCAGGAACAGAATGAGAAGCAGGACAGCCTGATCAGGCTGCTTTCGGCGGCCCTGAACCCGGGCGGGAATAAACCCGCCGGTGCAGGATCAAACCCCGAAAAGCTGGCAAACCAGTCGGGGGTGACCCTCTCGGATGAAGACATTATCGTGCTGAACCAGAATGTCCCGAACCCCTTCTCCGAGCAAACCTCCATCACCTATTACCTCCCTGAGGGAGTCGGCGTTGCCAAGATCATGTTTTACAACAGCAGGGGACAACGGATCAAGGTCTGTGAGATCACCACAAGGGGCGAAGGGCGGCTGAAGGTTTACGCAAGCGACCTCTCGACGGGGATGTACACCTACAGCCTCGTAGCCGATGGCAAGATAGTCGATACGAAAAAGATGATGAAACAGCAGTAGGATCATGGCCGGTTACCGGCGGAGTACCTCCTGCTGATACCCGGGTTTAATCACCTTGCCTGTACAAATCAACATCCGGCTTACGCGGATCCGGGAGGCTGCCTGAAGGGGCAGCCTCCTTTTTTATTCCGATCCTTGATTTTTTATACCTATTTTTGCCATTATAATTTCCAGAAGATTTGAAGCTAAAATCATTAACCGGGATTGGTCTTATTTCTGTGATCCTTATTTTAATGATGGGTTGCAAGGTGACACGAAACCTTGAATCAAAGGAGCACCTCCTGGTCAAGAACAATATCCAGATTTCAGATCGCAGCATTCTCATCGAAGACCTGGAACCCTATATCCAGCAAATTCCAAACAAGAAATTTCTGGGGCTCTTCCATACCAACATCGCCATATACAATTATGCCAAAAAGGGGGACGATACAAAATTCAAGAAATGGGTAAGGACGAAGCTAGGCGCTGAACCAGTGATCCTGGATACCAGTTCCGTAACGGCCTCCCTGAAACAGATGAACCTGTACCTCGGGAACAAGGGCTTTTTCCAGTCTGTCACATCCGATTCAATAGTCTATAAAAAGAAAAAAGCCACGGTCATTTACCGTATCCAGCCATTAAAACCATATAAGATCAGGAGCCTCACATATTCGATACCCGACACCCAGGTTGCCTTCTACGTATTCAAAGACACCCTGAAATGCCTGATCCACAAGGGTGACAACTTCGATTCATACATGCTTGACGACGAACGCACACGTATTACGACCAACCTGCGGAACGAAGGCTTCTTCCATTTTTCGACCTCTTATATCAAATATAACATCGATACCAACCTGCGCCGGCACCAGTGCGATATCAACCTGGAAATCATCAACCAGGTCGTTCCTTCATTCGAATATATCACCACTGTGCGGCAGGTTCCGCACAAGCGCTATTTCATCAACAAAGTGTATGTATATCCCGAGTTTGACCACCTGGTAAACTTCACAGGTGCATATGACACTCTTGTCAGGGTTTTCCAGAGCCCTGAAAAGGGGCACCCTCCCAATACCTATTATTTCCTGTACAAAAACAATTTCAAGGTCAAGCCGCGAACCATCGCCCAGTCCATCTTTATCACCCCCAGGTCGCATTACAACCTCCTTGATGTGGACCAGAGCTACTCGCAGCTTTCGAGCCTGCAGGTGTTTAAATACATCAACATCCAGTTCAGGGAGGAAGAACACAGGAAGGGAACAGAGATGAAGGACAAAGACCTGATAAACTGTCATGTTGAATTGTCGCGCGCCCCGGCCCAATCCTTTTCGGTCACCACCGACGGTACGAATTCGGGCGGCGCCTTCGGCGTACAGGCGAGTCTTGGCTACCAGAACCGGAATATATTCAGGGGCGCCCAGCTTTTCAGGATGAACCTCAACGGGTCGCTACAGATGCAGGCTTCACAGGGAACGACGGCCAAGACATTCTTCAATACGATTGAACTGGGAGCCACTGCAGGACTGACATTCCCCCAGTTCCTCATACCCATCCGGCCTGAAACGCTGCCCAAAAATTTCAAACCCAAAACGACCATCAGCATCGGGTACAATTTCCAGCATCAGCAGCATTTCGACCGCCATATCTCGAACATTTCATTCGGTTATTCCTGGATCCAGAATGAGACGATCCAGCACGTGCTGAACCCGATAGAAGTCTCGCTCGTGAAGATCTATACCGATGCCTATTTTAACGATACGCTTAGCCATACGCCTGATGTCAGGGTGAAAAACCAGTACACCGACCACATGGTGGCGGGGCTGAAGTACACC
>JBAXFZ010000401.1:0-4082 GCA_037139685.1 Bacteroidota bacterium | reverse complement strand
TCCCCGTTTTCGCCATACAGGTACATCAGGCCGTCGGCAAAGATGATGTTGCCTTTGCCTGTAATTTTTTCGGAGTACATGGGAACCCCTGTTTTCCAATCGAGGCAATACCAGGCTTTTCCCGAATCATCGGATCCGAAAAGCTTGCCGTTCACCAAAACGAAGCCCCCCATCCTGTTATCCATGTTGGTGTTTCTCCAGATCTCCTTTACTGAGCTTCCGTCATCCGAGAGTTTAAGCATCACCCCGCCCTGTCCGTAACCCGACATGCAGTAAATAAATCCGTCGTGGCAGAGCGGCGCATTTGCCTGCACCGACCATTTGTTGGGCTGATCGTGGCTCCAAAGGAGTTTTCCGCTGGCGGCATCGATTCCAAGAATTGAATTGGCCGTTTGTGTAACCAGGAGATCCCGGGCTGCCAGTTTTACAATGATCGGTGAGCAGTAGGCGCTTGCCTCGCCCTTCCCGCTGCTCTTCCAGATGAGCCTGCCTGTGAGGGGGTCAAGGGCGATTACATTGTTTTCGGTTCCACCCACCGTACAGAAGAGCTTGTTCCCGTCGATCAGCAGGTTTTCAGTCACGCCCCATTTTATATTCGGACCCTGGTAATCTTTCAGCACATCGACACTCCACACGAATTCGCCGTTATCGGCACGCCTGCAAAGCAGTTTCCCCAACCCGCTCAACAGGTAAATCTTTCCATTGTAAACCAGGGGGGTACTCCTTACGCCGGGCCAGCTTTCTGTCCACTCCTCGCCATAGGGCACTTTCCATAACTGTTTTCCGTCAAGGTCGAAGCAAAAAATATAGCCGATTCCCTGGAGAGTGCCGGCTGTATAGATGCGGTTCCCTGCAACGGCAGCAGATGCGTGCCCTTCACCAAGGCCGTCAAAATGCCATAACAAGGCCGGGCCGTTTTCGGGCCACGACTTCTGCAACCCGGTTGCAGGATAGACACCATCGCGGCCCGGGCCGCGCCATTGGGCAATATCCTGTGCAACCATCGTCGCATGGGCCAGGAATCCCAGAATTACAAGATTCAGGAGGGTTTTCATAATTTAAGGCAGTTTGAGGCAGTTATTCAATCAAGATTTTCTTACGGCAGAATATCCCGGATAGCGGAATTATATTCTATCTGTCACCAAAAATAACAATTTATTTCATGTTATGGTGACCGGCGAAGGCTACAGGTTACATCTTTTTTGAATTTTCATTATCATCGAATGGCGGTCGAACGAATAGGTAGAGCTTGTTTTGTCGAGATGCTCAAAAATTACCAATGCATGTTCGTAAAATTTCCAAGCTTTTTCAATGTCTCCGTGATGCCGGCCGGTTTCTTCCGCAACCAGGAAAAGGATGGCTGCCAGCTTCTCAAAACTGTCGCTGCTCATATTCCTTTCCACCTTCAACACCTCTAAAAAAGTTTCCGCAGGGATGGCCACCAGTTCATCCAGGTTTAAATCCAATGCTGCCTTTAACGCCTGGCTGACTGTTCCCATGCTGTCGCTAACCTGTCCCCGTGTGCCGGGACCTGTCAAATCAGCGAGTATTTTTCCAAGTACCCGCCCGAGCTGGTCGATCTGTCTCTTAAGGTAGTCCTCCTGTTCCATGGCGGAGATTTAATTAAAACAGCTTTAGGCAGCTACCGGCAGGCCTTGCCTGACAGTTCCGCTTTCTCAAGCCAGCTTTTCCGGGAGGCATCCGTCGCGTTTTTAACCGGGCCGAAATAGGTTACCCTGACCGGTTTTACCCCGCAAAATTCAAGGGTGGATTTTTTTAACTGGTTGACGCTTGGTTTTCCGAATGCCAGCCAGTAATACCATTTCGGCTGGTCGAGGGTTGTAAAAATATGGCCGGTTTTTCCCTTCAGCAGTTTGTCCCACCACACCGAATTTTCACGGTATTCAAAGGTGAACCCTGGTAAGAAAAGGCGGTCGATGAACCCCTTGGTTATGGCCGGAAGTCCGCCCCACCATACCGGGTGCACCCAGACCAGGTGATCGGCCCACTTGATCTTTTCCCACGACTCCAGCAGATCCGGCTCGAGGTCTGTCCTTTTCTGGTATCCAAACCGGAGATTCGGATCAAATTTCAAATCCCGGATAACAATCTCCTTTACTTCACCTCCTGAACCGGTTGCCCCCCTTTTATAGGCCTCGGCGATCCCGAAATTGAAACTGTCCCTGTTGGGATGACCGTTGATGATGAGGATTTTCTTCATATTTCTATTCCTTTTCAGGTATCTCTATGGTTTGCGGATCGCTGCTGCTGTGATGGTGAAACCAGTCGCTTTCACCCATGACCGCCTCAGTGATCTTATCAAACGGCACCTTCAGGTATTTGCCGGTTGCGGATACGGCAATTTCACCGTTTTCAAGCACGATCTCCCCGGTTCCTTCAAAAAACCGTGTTCCGTCGCTTATGACCCTGCCGACAATTTTCAGCTGCTGGTCAAGGGGGATCGGCTTCCTGAATTTTGTAGCCAGTTCAACGGTCACACCCCATACCTGGTCGCTTTTCCCGATGGCAATGGCCCTTCCCATGGTCTCATCCAGGATGGCTGCAGCAACCCCGCCATGCATCCTGCCCTGGTAGCTCTGGTGTTTTTCAGACGGGTGAATAAGGGCAACAAGTTCACCGGCCTCCGTTTCAAAAAAGGAGGCATGCAAACCCAGGTCATTGCTCAGCCCGCAAACAAAACACATCTTCGAATTATTTTGTTTTTTCAGTACCGAATACTTCATATTATAATATTGTTTTTCCCGGGTTATTTGACATATTCTTCATCCTTCAGGCTATCCCTGAAGGTTATCCAGATGGATTGTTCAGGACTTAAAAATGAATGGCGGATTCTGCCGTCCATGCATATAAAACCAACCCGTGATAATAACTCCGGTTATGCAGGTAAAAGTACTACTAGAAAATGAAATTCTATGCCGTTGAAAAAATTCTCACGGATCTCTGTAAAAGTGATTTTTTAATAACTTAGTTGATTCAACGGACCGAAGCCCTGTTTAATCCTTATGAAAAAACTCACGATCATTCTGCTTCTCTTTCTCCCGGTCGTTTTAACGGCCCAGCAATCCGCGTACAAATCGTCTCCACTCGAATATATGTGGAAGAATGTCGGGAGTACCGGGTTCTCTCAAGGCAAAGCCTACTACATCAACCTTGCCTTCGACCCGGACGGTCTGCCATGGGTGGCATACGGGGACGGGGCCCAGCAAGAGGCCACTGTCATGAAGTTTGACGGAAACGGCTGGGTGAATGTCGGGCCGGCCAGTTTTACATCCGACATCGTGTGGTATACCAGCCTGGCCTTCAGCCCTTCAGGCCAGCCATACCTTGCTTTCCGTGACAGGATCAACGGCTTTGGCACAACCGTCATGAAATTTGACGGCACCGACTGGGTCTATGTGGGGAAGCCGGGCTTCTCCGCCGATGGCGCTCTCTATACAACACTTGCCTTCAGCCCTACAGGAGAGCCTTATGTTGCTTACGAAGATGACGGGTTTGCCTCCAGGGCGAATGTGCAAAAATTTAACGGGACCAAATGGGAATACGTGGGAAAAGCCAACTTTTCACCCGGGGTTACCTGGTACACCGCATTTGCATTCAGCCCTTCCGGCGTACCTCATGTGGGCTTCCAGGATTACGCAAATTCACAGAAAGCCTCGGTGATGAAATTTGACGGAACTGGATGGGTGAATGTCGGGAATGCCGGGTTCTCCGCCGGCCAGGCCGATTACACCAGCCTTGCATTCAATGCCTCCGGGGAGCCCTATCTCCTCTATGCCGACCACGAATATGCCGGTAAGGCAACCGTGATGAAGTTTGACGGGACCCACTGGGTGAATGTCGGGATGGGCGGTTTTTCGAAGAACCCGGTGGCGTTTACAAGTCTCGCCTTTAACCCGGAGGGTCAGCCGGTGGTGGCATTCCTGGTTCCCGCACTATCCTGGAAAATGGAGGTAATGAAATTCGACGGAAACAGCTGGGTGTATGTCGGCGATGCCCCTCTTTCGGCCGATGATGCCGAATCAGTATGCCTGGCCTTCAGCCCGGCCGGGATGGCCTATGTA
>JBAXFZ010000400.1:0-4087 GCA_037139685.1 Bacteroidota bacterium | reverse complement strand
TATGATGTCGCCGCTAAGTAGGTCGGGTTCAATGGATGATATCCGTATGCGGGAAATTCCTTCGATTTTGTCAAGTTCATGGATAAGCTGCCCGAAACTCTCCCCGTTCTGCCTGCCGAAATCACCAATGTTGACCCCGGTTAATATGATCTCCTTTATCCCGTTGGCGATGATCTCATTTGCATTGAGAACCGCATTTGCAATGGTGTCGCTCCTGCTTCTTCCACGGGCCAGCGGTATGGTGCAATAGGTGCAATAATAGTCGCAGCCGTCCTGTATCTTCAGGAATGAACGGGTGCGGTCACCGTAGGAAAATGAGGGGACAAATATATCACGGCCGCCATTTTTTTCCGGAAGAACCCCTCCATGGTAGTCGTGCTCAAACTCATCGTTAGCGGCTGCTGCAGGCAACTGACCGGGAGATGAGTCCGGGGCTGTTGAAACACCCTGCCGGTCGAGTTGTTCGAGCTCCTCAAACAGCCGGAATTTCCCCGAATGACCCAGTACAAGATCAACTCCCTCCATCTGCTGCAGTTCGCCCGGTTTCAGTTCCGAAAAACAACCGATAACGGCGATCCTGGCATGGGGGTTCAGTTTATGGGCCTGCCTGATGGCTGCCCTGCATTTTTTCTCGGCAACGGATGTCACCACGCAGGTGCTGATGACATATACATCGGCCAGTTCATGAAAGTCACGAAGCTCAATGCCGGCATCCCTGAAAGTCCTTGAAAGCGAAGAGGCCTCCGCGAAATTAACCTTGCAGCCGAAATGGTGAAATGCAATAGATTTAAATTTCATCGTGCAAATTTACAAAGGATGGCCGGATTTTTCCGTACTTTGTGAATTATCTCACCGCGCCTGCTGCCGCAACACCTGAAAAGGGCAGGAATTCATGCCCGGTGAGTTTTTGTTGTAATTTCTAATTCATCCGTCAGGTACATTAAGCTTAGTCATTTAAAATGTTGAACAATACGATGACCGGTTGTTTCCAATTTATCTTATCCCATGGCAATGGTAGAGGTTAAACGCGTCCGGATGCCGGTTACCGGCATGTCGTGCACCAATTGTGCCGCCAATATTGAACGGAATGTGCGCAAGCTGCCCGGTATTGCAGAGGTTAATGTTGACCTGGCCGGTGAAAAACTGACAGCTGCTTTTGACTCAGCCAGGCTCACCGAGCAGGAGATCATTGCCTGCGTGAAGCGCATCGGGTTCGGGATTGCCATTGGAAGAACCGACCTTCCCGTTGTCGGGCTTCATGACAACTCCGATGCCCTGGCACTTGAAAAACTGCTTTTGAAGCAGGAGGGTGTCCTGACGGCCGGTGTCAGTTTTGCCACCGAACGCGTTGCGGTTGAATTCATCCCCGGGATGACCGGTATTGCAGAATTGGCCGGGGTCATGAAAAAAGCCGGCTTTGATCCGGTCCAGGCCGGCGAAACCGAAGATTTTGAGGATGTTGAGGCAAAGGTTCGTGCATCGGTGCTGAACCATCAGAAGCAGCTCCTAATAACAGGACTTGTCTTTACGGTGCCGTTGATAATATACAGTATGGCCAGGGATTTCAGCATGCCCGGTTTTAAAAATGATCAGTATGTCATGCTCCTTGCTGCCACGGTTGTGCAGTTTGTCGTTGGCTGGCAATTCTATACCGGTGCCTGGAAAAGCCTCCGCTCGGGCAGTTCCAATATGGATGTGCTGATCATGCTCGGCTCTTCTGTAGCCTATTTTTCGAGTCTGCTCGTCACCATTGGGGTTATTCAAAGTCCGCATGTCTTCTATGAAACCGGTGCTGCCATCATCACCCTCATCCGGCTGGGAAAGTACCTCGAAGCCCGTGCGAAGGGCAGGACTTCCCAGGCATTGAAAGCCCTGATGGGATTGCGTGCCAAAACGGCCCGGGTCATCAGGGAGGGGGTTGAAGTTGAAATATCGATTGACCAGGTCATGGTAGGCGATATGGTGGTGGTCCGCCCGGGTGAAAAGGTGCCTGTCGACGGCATCATCAGCGAAGGGAGGTCGGCATTTGCAGAATCGATGATCACCGGGGAATCGATGCCGGTAAGCAAGGGGCCGGGGGATGACGTGATCGGTGCTACCATCAACCGGGAAGGGTTGATCAGGTTCGAAGCAACCAGGATCGGGAAAAACACCACCCTGGCACAGATTGTCAGGCTGGTGCAGGAGGCGCAGGCAAGCAAGGCGCCGATCCAGAAACTGTCGGATGAGATCGGAAAATATTTTGTTCCTGTTATCGTAGGGCTGGCATTGGTTACATTTTTCGGATGGGCATTTGTTGCCCGGGGCGGCTGGTCGGCAGCCATGATGAATGCAATTGCCGTACTGGTCATCGCTTGTCCTTGCGCCATTGGCCTTGCAACACCAACAGCCATCATGGTCGGGACTGCCAGGGGTGCCCAGGGCGGCGTCCTCTTTAAAAACAGCGAAACCCTTGAACTCGCTGGCCGTGTGAATACGGTAGTGCTTGACAAAACCGGCACCATTACGCGCGGTGAGCCTGAAGTTACCGATATTGTTGCGCTGCCGGGTTTCAGCAGGGACGATGTTTTAAAAATGGCTGCCTCTGCCGAAAGGGGATCGGAGCACCCCCTGGGTCGGGCTATTGTCAAGGCGGCATCCGTTAAACAGCTGTCCATTGCCGAACCGGTGAATTTCATAGCTGTGAGCGGTCTTGGCATCAGGGCTCTCGTTGACGGCAACCGCGTCGTGATCGGTAATCCCCGGATGATGCAGCTCGAGGGGATTGATGCCGTAATGCTGGGTGACAATATCTTGACCCTCCAGGAAGAGGGAAAAACGGTCATGATCGTTGCCATGGGATCAGGAGCTGACATTAACCCTGAGGATTCAGGGAGCGCCGCAGGAGACGGGAATACGACAGAGGCTTCGCCCGCAAGGGCCATCGGGTTGATTGCCATGGCAGATACCCTGAAGGAAGGTTCGAAGGAAGCAATTTCCGTCATGCGACGGATGGGGCTTCATGTAATGATGATCACGGGCGATAACCGGAATGCTGCCGGGGCGATTGCCAGGCAGGTAGGGATCGATCATGTGATTGCCGAGGTTCTGCCTGGCGGGAAATCTGATGCGATAAAAGCGCTGCAATCGGCGGGTGTTCCCGGTTCGCCGCCCCATGTTATTGCCATGGTTGGCGACGGGATCAACGATGCGCCTGCCCTGGCGCAGGCTGACGTGGGCATCGCGATAGGAACCGGGGCCGACGTGGCGATGGCAGCTGCAGGCATCACGCTCATCAGCGGTGACCTGCGCGGGGTCGGGCACGCCATTTCACTTTCACGCGGAACATTCCAGGCGATCATCCAGAACCTCATCTGGGCCATGTTTTACAATGTGGCCCTGATTCCTGTTGCCGCCTTCGGTTTGTTCAGCCCGATGTTTGCAGCAGGTGCCATGGCCTTCAGTTCGATCTTTGTCGTAACAAACAGCCTGCGGCTTCGTAAATTCGACCTGAAAAGCTTCGGGCTTCCAAAACCACTGATCCGGCAAATTGCAGAGCTGATACCGAAGATGCTGGCCCCGGCAGCAGCCCTCGCCGTAATAATCGTTGCGCCTCAGTTCCTTATGCCTGAAGGCAGTATGATGCACGGCCCCGGCATGGCGGTTCCTCATCTGAGCCTGTTCATGGCCCTGGTATATGGCATGATTGCCCTTTCGTGCCTGGCGGTAGTCCTGTTTGCCGTTTCTTTTAAAAGAAAGAGGAAGCTCACCGTGATTCAAAACAGATGATGAGACGAATCATAGGCTTCTGCCGGTTTGAATTCTGCTTACCTTTTCAGGTACTGCTGCCATACAATCCCCGTCACAAGGAAAACCAGCCCGACTACCGTTGAAAGGAAAATCGTTTCGCCGACTGTAAAATGAATGATGATCAGTGAGATGAATGGCGAGAGGTAGATCAGGTTGGAGACCTTTGCCGTGGTTGATGAGAATTTCAGGGCGTTAAGCCACAGGACGAAGGTGATCCCCATTTCAAAAAAGCCGATGTAAACCGCGCCCGCCAGCCCCTGCAATGCAGGAACCCGGAATTTGCCGGTTATAACCATGG
>JBAXFZ010000399.1:0-4089 GCA_037139685.1 Bacteroidota bacterium | reverse complement strand
CTATAACCTTTTGTTCCAGTTCGTTGTTGAGTTTCCTGATCTCTTCGTCGGCCATTATCTTGGCCATGGCTATTGCTACATATTCAACGAATTGTTCAAGGATGGAAACCTTTTCAAGGTTGAGATGGTTTTTCCGCTTGTCGTTGAACTGGAACAACCCGAATGTTTTTCCGCGGGTTTTCAACGGGATCAGGGCAACCGATTCATATCCCTCGTCGATGCACCTGTTCCGGGTAATAGCCTGCCACCCTTCCCCGGTGGCCGCAAGCAGCTGTTGCGTGGTGGCGCCCGACCAGAAACTGCCCCTCTCTGTGCAAAACGATTTGGCATAGTCGGTTTTACCGCAAATGACATTTCCGCAAAGGCAGTCAAGCGCAGGGTTCCCTTCCTGATCGCACTCTATTTTCCCCGTATCCGAATAATGGCACAGCTTGTTCTCAAGCATGATAAACTCATCCGGGAATCCGCGTGATTCGAAGTAGGGAAAATCGCAGCCATCCTTCAAACGCACCCCAACAGCATCACAATGGGTAAATGATTGAAAAAACACAACAAGGTTATTCATCAGTTCCCTTAGTGAGCCGGCATTGTTGCATATCTTCAGCAGTTCCAGCGTGGTTCTTTCACGTTCCTGGAGCAGGCGCTGTTTGCTGATGTCGAGGGAATAGGCAATCCGGGAAACAGGATTTCCCTTCTCATCATTGATGAGCGTAACATCCACAAGGACCGGCATGGGGGAACCATCCCGGTGCAGTTGGACCGATTCGAAGACCACATGACCGGTTTGATGTATGGATTCAATAAATTGACCAACAGCCTCGTGTTCGTCGGGATGATAAATGCTGGTGACTTTCCGGCCGGCAAGTTCATCCGGTTCATAACCCCGCTGGTTGGCAAAAGCCCTGTTTACCTGGATAAAAACATTTTCTTTCGCATCGGCAATGGCAAGGCCCAGGTCCGAGTCGTTGAACACGCTCAGCCATTGAAAAGCCTGCTTTTCGGTTTGTCTCCGTTGGGTAATATCCTCGAAGGTCCCGTCGTAATACCTGATGTTGCCATCATCATCGCGGATGGCCACCGCACTTTCCCGGATATGAATGATTGACCCGTCCTTCCTTGTCCAGGCGCTTTCAAGCCCTCTTACGATTCCATTCTCTTCCATCATTCTCCGGAATTCAGACCGGCTGTATCCGGGCAGAAAACCATCCGATTCAAGATTTCTCAGGTTGACATCAGCCATATCTTCAAAGCCAAGCAACCGGAGACCGGCAGGATTCAACATCAGGATCTCTCCACCCGGTGTCGTGCGGTAAAGCCCGATGGTGGCATTGTCATACAATCCCCGGAACCGTGCTTCACTTAACTTCAGGGCCTCCTCCATCTTCTTGGACAAGGTAACATCATAAACAAAACCGTGCCAGATAATCCCGCCATCAGCTTCTGCGACAGGCATTGAACGGCCTTCGATCCACAGCTCCCCTTTCAGAGGGTGCTGATATCGATAAATATCATGCCAGGGCTGCATGGTTCTTCCGGATTCGAGGCTTGAACCGATTACATGATCAAGATCGTCGGGATGGATCCTTTTCAGCATTTGTGATGCATCATCGGTGATGTCCCGAGCTGTGATCCCATAAACATCTTTAATTTGAGGGCTTGCGTATGGCACACAGAATGAGCCCCGGGGTGATTTGCGGAAGGACAGGATCACCCCCGGAACCGTTGCTGCGATCATGGCAAACCTGTCGCGTTCCTCCTTCAGGGCAGCCTCTGTCTCTTTACGTTCCGTAATATCACGCATGATAACCTGCACAACGATCCCCGGCTCATCGAAAAACCGTTCAGCTGCCGATTCAACAAACCTCACTGTACCATCGAGCCTGATAATCTTTTCTTCGGCCAGGGAGAGAGGTATGCCTTCACCCAGCAATCGGATGCGTTCCCTGACCACATTGTGGGAGTCGGGATGCAGAATGTTGAAAAAATCCTTGCCAATGATATCTTCCGCGCAATCTGCACCAAAGAGTTTTACCGCGGCCGGATTAACGAAATCGATCAGTCCGTCCCGGTTTACCCAGATGGCATCGGGAGAAAACTCGACCAGGTCCTGGTATTTTTTCCTGCTGGTTATAAGTTTCGCTTCGGTAGTCTTCCTTTCCGTTATTACATCAAAAACGGCCACAAAGTGGCCAGCCTCGGGGCGGTACACAGAGAGGGAAAACCACATTTCCATGGCTTCAACAAAATATTCGAATTTTGCAGGAATTCCAGTTTTTACTACGTTGCCGTACATTTCAAAGAGGCCGGGATCCGACTTATAGATCCCCGGGATGGCAACAGATGCGGGTTTTCCGACGATATTATACAGACCTGTCAGTTCTGAAAATTTCTCATTCACATCCAGGTATATGAAATCCGTCGCTTTGTCATTTTCAAAGATCATCCTGCAGAGGGCAAACCCTTCCGACATATGTTCAAACAGGTGCCTGTAACGTTGTTCACTTGTAATGAGCTGTAAATCACGGTCCTTCTGCAGGGTAATATCGGCCGAAAGGATGAATATCCCTTCCGGTACCGGCCGGATCCTGAATTCAAACCATGAATGGTCGCCATCGGCGTAAACAAACTCAAACTCTGCCGAACGGCTCAACCGGTTCGTCATGCAATCATACATCACCCCGTACATTTCAGTTTTTTCAATACCAGGGTACTTTTCCATCACGGTATGACCCAGCAACGAGGTGGCCGGCTGGCGGCCATACTTTACTGCGGTTTCGTTGATATACAGATATTTCCAGTCAAAACCGATTATCTGGCAGCCTTCCATTAAATTGTTCAGCGAATTGCTGAACTGCATCATTTGTTCGTCAACAGGGAATGGGGTGATCGCAGAGCCGGTAATCTCCTGCAAGGTGCCAAACAGCCTGATCACCGACCCCTCATCATCGGCTTCGGGTTCTATGTTTACCTGGTAATTGCGGATCAGTCCGCTGCTCTCCTGGTGCCTGAATTCAAGGAAACCGATCCTGCCTTCACGGAGAATCTCCTCATGAAATGAATTAAATATCCGGCGGTCGCCGGGGTATACCCACTGGGCAAATGATTCAAAGGTCGGGGGTATGCCATCAGGGTCAAAACCGGTCAACCGGAACATGCCGGCAGACCAGAATCCCCCTCCTGAAAGAGTGTCAAACTCGAAAATACCGATGTTGGCAAGTGTTTCAGCCCGAAGCAGCTCCGGATCACGGATATTGTGCAGATGACCGCTTGTCTCAACTGGGTTGTTTTTACGTGTTTCCATAAGATCAGCATCTGAAGTCTCTTTTTAACATCAATTCATTAATAATCGAAGGCAGTTTAAGATACAGGTCAGCATCGCTCAGGTATGCCTCGGCCCCGGGTTCCGAAAGCAAATTTGCAGGATTGATCTCGTTCATGACCGAAAAAATGATGACTGCGGCGGAACAGCTGTTTTCCCTGATACAATGCAGGGCTGTAATCCCCGTCATGTCGGGGAGGTGTTGGTCGAGCAATACGATCGATGCAGGATGTTGTGCGACCATGGCTATGCCCTCCGACCCGCTGGCGGCCTCTATGATTTCTGAAAGCGGGAAGAGTTCTGCCAGCCATTTATGGCAGGATGACCGCAGGGCGGCATGACTCAGGACAATCACAATGGACCTGTGAAAAAGTTGTTTTTCTGCCATTCCATAAAGGTAAAAACGAATAATGGCAGGATGATGTAAGGGATGTCTGACAGATTGTGTAAGGGATGTAAGTTAAATGGTTGTCAGTCCATACTGGATGGCGAACTTAACAAGGGCAGGAATATCCCTGATACCCAGTTTTTGCATTAATCTCGACCGGTATGTTTCAACTGTTTTCCCCGACAGAAAA
Source organism: Bacteroidota bacterium (assembly GCA_037139685.1). Taxonomy (GTDB): domain Bacteria; phylum Bacteroidota; class Bacteroidia; order Bacteroidales; family FEN-979; genus CAIVAT01. The sequence goes on along the minus strand of JBAXFZ010000399.1, from coordinate 192 downwards.
AGCAGGTTCGCGATATCCTGGGACGAGAGTCCTTCAACGACCATCTGCAGTACCTCCAACTCCCTGGGGCTAAGGCTTTCAATCGGTCCGGCGCCTTTTGTTCCGTTACGCTGATGGATATACCCGTCGATCAGGATATCATCTACTTTTCGTGAAAGATAGCGCTTACCCTTGCTGGCAGCTTTTATGGCT
>JBAXFZ010000398.1:0-4095 GCA_037139685.1 Bacteroidota bacterium | reverse complement strand
ATCGTCTCTTTAAGGTAATTTACGGAGAGTGAGCGTGGATACCGGTGAACCAGGATATCCAGCGGAAGGCTGTCGATCATCCAGTCGATATAACGGCTTGATGTCACGTGTTTGTTCAGGTCGAAATCAAACCAGGTGGCCCTGATGTCATTTGTTACGCCTGCCGGCACTGCCGCAAGCCTTTCGGGCTTCTGCACGAGGGAGTGTTTCTCCTTCATAAGGTCGAACATGTAGCTGAACTTGTCCTCAACCTTCCTGGGACGTTTGGATCCGGCATCAATGGCCAGCCACCCCGAGGTCGATCTTGCCACGATTTCACCGGACTGGTCTTTCACCTCGAAATCGCGGAGGTATAGCAACCCGTCCACATCTTTTGGCCAGGTCACCACAACCGCCTGTTCCCCCCACCTGAGCGGGCGTAAGATTTCCACTGTCATCCGGCTGAGTACCCAGTACAGGTTATGCCTGCCGAGGAATTCGTAACCAAAGCCCAGGTCCGCAGCAGACCTGGTGGCTGCGATGATCAGGAAACTGACAAGCCCCCCGGTGCGGAGCCTTGCATACATGTCACAATCGGCGGTCGTAACATCAAAAACATATTGCAGCACGAGTTCCCGGCCTGGATCTTCATTGTTCATGCTGTAAAATTAACGATTTTTTATCTGACCCGGATGCATCTGCAAAAACACAATGCCGGTAACCCGACATGGCAGTGACTTGGCTGCGGTTCTGCGGACTATTTGACAAACTTCATGAACCTGTTGGCCAGCTGCATTTCATACCGTTGCCTTGTTTCTGACTCTTTACTTTTATCCGAAATAAAAATTATCGTTTTGCCGTCAGCCATTGTTACCGGGTATTTGCCTGCCACTGAACCTGATAAAATCCTGGATTTGGGAATGACTACCTGGCGGTTTGAAATTTTCAGCCGGTTGTCTACAAAATCATTCGTGGTTATCGTTCTGACAGTTTTCATAAGAGTTTATATTATTTATGTTTGGCAAATGTTGAGCTTTATTTTACCTTTTGTGTTACACAATTTTCAAAACAAATTGCATAATTCACACATTAACAGGATATTTACAGCCGGTAAGCAGAGCTAATCAGCATCTCACGGGGGATGGGAGGATCACCTGGCAGGCTGTTATACAGCCCATATATGCCACGGGTAACAGGTAATTGTAAACAGGTGGTTATCCGGAATGCTGCATCAGTTTACGGGTATAACTATAACCGATATCAAATATTTCCTGGATCTTTTTAATGTCGAACAGTCCATACCCTCCCAATTCCGCCGGCTCGATAACCAGGGAGCAACCATTGGCCGACCGGTCGACCTTTTCACGGAAGGTCAGGTGTATTGCCCTGTCCAATAGGTCAAAAACACCATCCTCCGGGTTAAAGGAGCGTATAGGATTTACATGAATACAAACAATATCCTTCCTGTTTCCGGCGAACGGCTCTATGGGTAAATTACCGGAAAGCCCCCCGTCAACATATGGGATTCCGTTGATCACCACCGGCGGGAACAGCACGGGGATTGAACTTGAAGCAATAATGGCATCAATTATATCCCCGTTATGGAATATGTGCTGGGTGCCATCAACAAAACTTGTTGCAGTGGCATAAAAGGGAACAGGAAGATCTTCGAACTTTTTGAAAGGTAAATTTTTCTCCAGGAATAACCGTATGTTCTTCATCGAAATCAGCCCCATCTTAAACCCGTTCCATGAGAGCATGCTGAATTTCAGGTTTTCTATAAAGAGATCCTTAACCTCGTCGGGTGAAACACCACCGGCTAAAAATGCCCCGGCAATGGCACCTGAACTGGCCCCTGAGATTTCGGCAGGATAAATGTCCTTTTCCTGCAATGCCTTTACCGCCCCTAAATGGGCGAAACCCCGGCAACCGCCACCCGACAGCACAAAGAGCTTTTTTTCCATGACCCGACTTTTAAATTGGTGCTGCTTCGTTATTTATACAAGCCCTACAAAACAGGCAGGATCGTATTTAAAACGGAACATAATTCACCCTGGATTTACGCAAAGATTCGCTCTTTTTGCTGCCATTACCATTACACAATTTATGGAATTACTTGCATGATTCACACATTTCCAGGTATCGGGGGTTATTCATCCATTTATCATTTCCTCCCAACGGCTAAATCGAACCCATGAGATGATGATTATCACTCCCAAGCCAAGACGTATTCCCATAACGAGACACGCCTCGTTTCGCAACATACAGATTACCTGCATTATAAAAATTAACGCATAATTGGCACGGAACTTGGATACGACTGTCATCCACTCACCAACAAACCCAAATTATGAAACGCCATAAACTTCCATCCATAAGCTCCGGTATCGTTCTGTTACTGACAGTTTGTTCATCCGTTCTCATTTTAACCTCAGGGTGCCGCAAAGTGCAAAGCCCCGGCGGGGACAGCACCCCAAAATCAATAGACCAGCTGGTCGTATCCCCGAATTTCAACTGGGCCACCACACGCAATGTTGACATCTCCCTTTCGGCAAAAGACAATATGGACAGCCCGGTTGAGGGGGTAAGGTTTACCATTTACACCGCCAATCCCGATTCGGGAGGCGTTTACATCACGAGCGGCATCACAGGTGCCGATGGCGTTTTAAAGGCCATAGCCGCCTTGCCGACGGCAATGAACAAGGTCACTGTATACAATAATTTCGTAGGACTCGTCCGCCAGATGGATGTCCCTGTAACATCCGGGGGGATCGTTGCCCTTTTCGGCGGGAAGCCTCCCCTGCCGGTAGCCTTCAAATCATCAACCCCGGCCGGTTTCAAGGGACCCAACGGAATCAGGTGGGCTTACATGAGCAGTTATGACAGCCAGGGAGTGCCGGGCAACCTCATGCCAAACAACGATCCTGTTCCCCAGCAGCTGCTTCATGATCTCAACACCGCTCTTCCCGAATACAGGAACGAGTTGGCCTATCACCCGGAATATTTTGCCCCCTCCGTTCCAAACAACCTTGAAATCCTGGCCGCAAGTGATGTCTTTATCACCTATATCAGCGAGGGTGCTGGCTGGATGAACAGTTTGGGCTTTTTCACATTCAACACCAATCAGCCGCCGACAACGGCTGCACAAATCGACACGATCCACCTTGTATTCCCCAATGTAAGCAATAACGGCAGCGGAGGTGGACTCTACCCGGGAAACAAGGTGCGACTAGGCCATTTCGCCGCAGGCAAGTCAATCGGCTTCGCATTGGTGCCCCACGGCTGGGGCGGCAGCGGCACCAATGTTGGAGCTTCAGGCGATGTATGGTATTCCATCCCCTCGTTCAACACAACTGATCCGCAAATGCTCAAACACCTCCTCTTTTTCAACGACCCTTCGCGGCAGCAGATACTTTTCACCTATGAAGACCAGGGCAAGTACCAGGGAGCCGATATGGACAGCAACGACGGGATTTTCTACCTCACCATCAACCCGACCCAAGCGGTAAGCACTGCCAATATGCCACTGATGGCCACCACGGTCATCGATACCGATCACGATGGAGTTCCCGACAATTCCGATGATTACCCGTCGGACCCGAACAAGGCTTTCAACAATTACACCCCGTCGAAATCGGGATACAGCTCACTCGCTTTTGAAGACCTGTGGCCGTCGAGGGGCGATTATGACTTCAACGACCTTGTGATCTCCTACCGGTTCAACCAGGTAACCAACCCGCAGAACCAGGTTGTTGAGATCGATGCCACGATCATCACGGAAGCAATCGGGGCCTCCTATCACAGCGGTTTTGGTTTCCAGCTGCCGGTATCACCCGATAAGATCCAGGATGTGACCGGTATCAGCCTGAACCATGGGTATATCACCACCTCTGCCAACCATACCGAAGCGGGACAGTCAAAAGCGGTCATCATTGCTTTTGACGACGCCTTCGATCACCTGCGTGCAACAGGGCAGGGGCAGACAGGGGCGAACACCACCCCGGGCGTGCAGTACAGCACTCCCGACACACTAAAGCTGGTGATCACCCTCTCCTCCCCCGTCTCCCCTGCATTCCTTGGAACGGCACCCTACAATTCCTTTATCATCGTTGGCGG
>JBAXFZ010000397.1:0-4103 GCA_037139685.1 Bacteroidota bacterium | reverse complement strand
CAAAGGCAAAGGCGGCAAGTATCTGATTCTGCCTCCCGGTTATGCCGGTGAAGTGTGTACTGGCGGATAATGAGCTGGCGGGTCTCGGCCCGTTGCTCCTCCGCCGTCTGGAACGCCTGTTCAATTTCAGCTTTTGCCAGCTTAATCTCGTTCCTGCGGTTCACAATAGTGTTGAGCGGCATGTTAAGAAAGAAGGCGCCGCTGTATGTGGTTTCCCTCCTTGCAGTTGAAATGGCCAAAGCTCCCGTATTGGTGAGGAGTTGGAGGAGTAGTTGTAAAGGTTGCCATATCCCATATTTGCCTGGATCCCGAGGTTCCGGGTCCATTCGGCCCGGGCGGCCTTTAACTTGCAATTATCCACAATGACCTGCAGGCTTTTTGACCTGACGGCATGGTTGTTGGCAGTGGCGGAATCAATCAGAACACTCAGCGGTGGAATTTTACCGGCTATATCGTCTTTTAACGGATCAAACCGGCGCTCACCCTGGGAAAAAAGAATTCCCGGAGAGGTGAATTGCAGGAGAAACAGGAAGAAAACAATATATTTTATTTTCATAGCACAGCAAATATACTGATTTTTGAGGTAATCCGGCAACTCTCAAAAGCGAACCACAGCAACGTATCTGTAATTTTAACTGAATTCTGCCAAGCGGTTAATGGGGTGAATAACCGTACCTGTTGGTCCGGAGAGATGGTTGAATCCTGGATTATACGCTAATTCTCCGCCAGGCGGTTATAAGGCCGAAATCTCATTGTAAATGACAATGGGAGTTAAACTGAATCCTTTTGAAACAGCGCCTTTGCCGTACGAAAAATCAACTTCAGATCGTAGAAGAACGAATATTTGTCGCCGGTGAAGTGATCCGCATATTCATTGTCCAGGTGCTTCCGTTCGTCTTCCGACATCACCCCGCCTTTTCCCCGTAACTCTACCTGCCACAGACCGGTAATGCCGGCAGGAGCAAGAAAACGCTTTGACAGTGAATCGGTAGTGAGCATTTCAGCTTCGTAGACAGGCAACGGCCTGTTTCCCACGATCGACATATCGCCCTTTAAAACATTGATCAATTGAGGCAGTTCGTCGATACTGGTATTCCTGATAAACTTTCCCACCTTGGTAACCCGCGGATCCTTCGATATCTTTTTAAATGTTGTTTTTTTCTTGGAGATCTCGGTTGTTTGAAAGTTCTGCCAGAAATTGCAGATGTTTCCCTTATCAACGTGCATCATGGGCGAACATGGCTCATCCCCGGGTAAATCGGCACAAAGCGGGCAGGGAATGGCAAAATTAATTTCATATGGATTTTTCCTGGCAAATTCCGATGCAGCAATGGCAACTTCATAGTATCTCTTGCAGTACCAATATGTACAGATACTTTGCCCCTCCTTTAATAACATTTTCGAACAGGGATGTCCCAGCCGGGCACATTCGGGACATGTTCCGGTAAAAGCCACTTCCGCCGGATCAGGGACAACAGAATATTGGTTTTTCTCTTTGGCCAGGTTGTCCAGTTGGGCAGCTGCACCCGGGCGCATCGATCTTAGCTTGTAAAAATCAAATGGTTCCCGCCCGATCCGTTTCGAGATATAATAAAACTTTCCCCTTGATTCAACCCGGATGGCTATGATCACGATCAGCAGGACAGGGGAGAGTAATATCAGGGCCGTAGAGGCCGCAACGATGTCAAAGATCCTTTTTGACAGGGGCATTTTATAGGTCAGTTCAGGTGTATGCTTTTCAGCAAGCCCGCCCGATTTTTGCCTGAATTCGCGCAGGAATTCGACACGCCCGATGATTGCCTCAACCGGTGGCAGAGGTGCTACGTAATAATCATCGATCCTTAATGTGAATGCCTTTTTAAAGACCGATTCCTTGAACTCGAAAGCGATCATGATAAAGGCTACATGATCAAGCCCGGGAATACCACTGAGCATGTCGAAAATATCAAAAGCCGATCCGCCCGATACTTCACTTTCACACAGAATGGCATCCGGTTTTTGCCCAGAATTGAGGAAATTGATTGCTGCAAGGGCATTTGGCAGGACCTCGAGGGATAATTTGTCGCCAGCGGTCAACCCGGCTATTACTTCTGTCGTGCTGCCAATATAAACGAGGGAGACTTTTTTTTCCATAATTCCGTTACCATTTTATTGCATAGTGAATGGGATCGAGGTTCTTCTTAACCAGCTCTATTAGCTCAACCGGGCTGAAGGGCTTGGCAAGGAAATCCTGGGCTCCGAGCTGGTAGCATTTAATCCGGTCTTCACTCTTTTCTCCATTGGCCGAAAGCATAACAACGGGCGTGTGCTTGGTAAAACCACGCTGTCTCACCTTTTCCAGAAAAGAATAACCATCCATGTTGGGCATCTGGAGATCGCAGATGATCAGGTCGGGCAAATTGCCCTCAAGCCACTCAAGCGCATCCTGGCCATCTTTTTTGGCAACAACATCATAATCTTTGGTTTTCAGGAAATTGTCAAGAAGCAAACGCATGGTCAACTCGTCATCAATAATCAGAACTTTTTTCCTCATAGTAAAATATTTTAACTTGTGTTGTTGATAAAAAATTATAAAATATTGATAATGTGCAACATTTATATTTTACATCCATTCAAATTGACAATAATTTCTTTCAGATCAGGATGCAATTTACAACTTTTTCACGGGATTACCCAATGAAAAATAATAATTTTACATCGTATAATTATAAATATTAATAAATCAAACAGATACATCATTTTTTGTTATTGGCTTTATAAGGGTATTAGCCTAACATTTCCTGCAGGGATTCTGAAACTGCCAATCGTAAAATATAAATTGCAAACCTTCGATCGTCGATCTTGCCGCGAAAATCGCCTGCACGCTTTTAGTCCCGATTTAAGAGTTTTTGACAATTGAGCAGGAAAATGGCTTAACTTCGCAGTTTAAATTGCTATGCTATGCCAATGAAATGCGGAATTATCGGGCTTTCCGGATCAGGAAAAACCACATTATTTAACTGTATCTCCAACAACCGTGCTGAAACGCATGCTGCAGCCTTTTCAGGTACCAAGTCAAACCTCGGGGTGATGAATGTCCCGGATGCCCGCCTTCAGGCCATCGATAAAATCATCAAATCTGTAAGGGTGCTGCAGACAACCATTGAAATGGTCGATATCCCCGGTCTCTCAAAAGGGGGGAGCCAGACGGAAGGCAATAAGTTTCTCTCCGACATACGCAATGTGGATGCCCTGATCCATGTAATCCGGTGTTTTGACGATCCCCAGCTGCCTCACCTCGAAGGCTCCGTCAACGCGGTGCGCGACAGGGAGATCGTTGACCTCGAATTGCAGATCAAGGACCTTGAGTCGGTTGACAAAAAAATCGGCCGGATGGAAAAGATGGCCAAAGCAGGTGATAAAGATGCCAGGCATGGCCTTGACGTCCTGAATATTCTGAAGGCACATCTTGAATCGTTCGAATCGGCCCGAACCGCACCGATTTCAACCGACGACCGCCGCTTTATTGAAGACATGTCCCTTTTAAGTGATAAGCCGGTGATGTATGTCTGCAATGTTGATGACGCATCGGCGGTGAACGGCAATGATTATTCCGCCAGGTTTATGGAATCGATCAAGGGACAGGAGGCTGAAGTGCTTGTCATTGCTGCCAAGATGGAAGCTGAAATAGCGGAACTGGACATGGAGGAGGATCGTCTTACCTTCCTTGCGGATGCCGGGTTAACCGAACCCGGGGTAAACAGGCTCGTGCGCTCGGCCTTTCACCTGCTTGACCTGCAATGCTTCTTTACGGCCGGGCCGAAGGAGGTACGTGCATGGACCATTAAAAAAGGGATGACGGCTCCCCAGGCCGCAGGCGTGATCCACAGCGACCTCGAGCGGGGGTTTATCAGGGCGGAGGTTATGAAATACGAGGATTTTATGAGGCTGGGTTCGGAACATGCCTGCAAGGAACATGGTAAACTCATGATCGAAGGTAAAAATTATGTGGTCGGCGACGGCGACATCGACGAGTACCCTGTGGCGGGCGTCGCCGTGCGCCGCGCCGTGCGCGAGGGCGCCCGGCTGATGGTGCTCGACGCCGGGCACAACACGCTCGGCGG
>JBAXFZ010000396.1:0-4105 GCA_037139685.1 Bacteroidota bacterium | reverse complement strand
CTTTGAAAAGGGAAGCGAATACTACTTTGTAGGCCACCCCTAAACATTTCCGATTCCCGATTTGCATTTTTCATTTTGCATTTTGCATTTTATCCTTTATAGTCCTCAATCTGCAGCGACCTGCTGGCAAAAGCCGACTCGGTCTGGTGTAGGTTTGAACAGATGATGGTGGTGCGGTTTCCGGCATATTTGCCGACAAGGCCGAGGTACCATTCGATTCCGGCGGTATCGAGGTTCATGGTGGGTTCGTCGAGCAGGAGCAGGGGGACATCGCTCAGGATGGCGGTAAGCAGTTTGACCCGCTGTTTCATCCCTGATGAAAACTGGCGGATCTGCTTATGTTTTACATTTGCAAAGCCGAGAAGCTCGGTCGCAGCCGGGATGTCGAATCCGGGCAGGAACCGTTTAAAAGAAAAATGGAATTCCAGCATCTCCTGCAGGGTGAAATCCTCGATCAGTTCGAGATAGGGGGCTACCATCGAAAGGTGGCGGAAAATATCATTTCCCTGAATGCTCTTACCGTTTATGGTATAAACTACCTCTCCCGCATTCGGGTGGAGATTCCCGGCGACAACCTGGAGGAGTGTTGACTTCCCTGAACCGTTGCGTCCAAGGATGGCCGAGGTGGAATTCTCCATGAAGGTAAAGGAGACTTTGCGGAAAATCCACTCCGTATTGAATTTTTTGCCTATATCCCGAAGTTCAATACGTATCATGCCCATGAATGCTATTTGTCACGCATTTTCGAATATCCCTTCATGAGCCCGCGCTGTGAATTTGCAATAAACGAAAGAATCTCATCGCGTTCGGGGGTGGCTTCCACCTTGGCTTCGATTATCTCGACAGCCTGGGAAACATTGTAATTTTTAAGAAAGATGATCCGGTATATCTCCTGGATTTTATTGATCACCTCGGGAGAAAAGCCCCTCCGGCGCAGGCCGATCGAATTGACCCCGACATAGGAGAGAGGATCCCTTGCTGCTTTTGTGTAGGGAGGAACGTCTTTGCCAACCCCTGTGCCCCCGGCAATGATTGAATGTGCACCAATGTGACAGAACTGGTGAACGGGCACCATACCCCCGATAATTGCCCAGTCGTCAACAATGACATGGCCGGCAAGCATGGCGGCGTTGGCCATGATCACGTTGCTGCCCACCACGCAATCGTGGGCTATATGCACATAGGCCATCAGGAGGGTGTTATCGCCGACAACGGTTTCGTAACTGGCCTTGGTACCGCGGTTGATCGTTGCAAATTCACGGATAATGACATTGTTGCCGATCTTCACGATTGTATCTTCACCGGCAAATTTCAGATCCTGCGGGATGGCGGATATTACCGCACCGGGAAAAATCTTGCAATTCTTCCCGATCCTGGCTCCCTCCATGATGGTTACGTTGGACCCGATCCAGGTGCCCTCCTCGATGACTACGTTTTTATCAATTGAAACAAATGGCTCAATGACTACGTTGGCGGCCACTTTCGCCTGGGGATTCACATATGCTAAGGGTTGATTCATGACGATATATTATTTGCGTTGGATTTGTGCCATCATTTCGGCTTCCACTACGATTTTGTTGCCCACGTAGGCAACTCCTTTCATGCAGATTAAACCACGGCGCATGGGGCCGGTGAACTGGCAGAAGAAGACCAGGGTATCGCCCGGAACCACTTTGTGCCTGAATTTCACATTGTCGATCTTGACAAACAGGGTGATGTAATTCTGGGGATCTTCCAGTGTGCTCATGGCCAGGATTCCCCCGTTCTGGGCCAGGGCCTCGATCATCAGCACTCCCGGCATGACGGGTTCATCGGGGAAATGTCCAACGAAAAATGGTTCGTTGATTGTGACATTTTTAACCCCAACCACGTAATCGGCTCCCATTTCGATGATCTTGTCAAGAAAAAGGAAGGGGGGGCGGTGCGGGAGGATATTCTTGATCTGGTTCACATTGTAAAGGGGAGGCATGTTGGGGTCGAAGGTATGCCCGGTATCGGCATGGCGCTCCTTTTTAAGCTGTTTCTTGATCAGCTTTGCAAACTGGACATTTGAATAATGTCCGGGCCGGGTAGCAATAATATGTGCCTTGATAGGCATCCCCACCAGTGCAAGGTCGCCGACTATGTCGAGCAGTTTATGACGGGCCGGTTCATTTGAATACTGCAGCTGGAGGTTATTCAGGATGCCCTCTTTTAATACATCGATCCTGGGCTTGTTGAAGAGATGGGCGAGATGGTCAAGTTCCTCACGAGACATCTCACGGTCAACAAAAACAATGGCATTGCTCAGGTCACCGCCTTTTATAAGGTTGTTATTGAGCAGGTATTCAAGTTCATGCAGGAAAACAAAGGTGCGGCATTTGGCAATCTCGTCCTTGAACTGGCCGATATGGGTGAGCGAGGCATTCTGCGACTGCAGTACCTTCGATTCGTAATCAATCATCACCGAAACCCTGAATTCACTGGAGGGGATCGCGATCATCTCCACCTTCTTTTCGGCGTTTACATAGGAGATATTGGAGGTGAGTTCATAATAGGTCCGGAGTGCCTTCTGTTCAACAATGCCAACCGAGAGGAGCGCCTCGACATAAATCCGGGCACTTCCGTCGAGGATGGGTGTTTCCGACTGGTTCAGTTCGATGAGGGCATTGTCGATCTGAAGGCCGGCCAGTGCTGCAAGCACATGCTCTACCGTGTCGATGCGTACTCCTTCCTGTTCGATACTGGTTCCGCGGGAGGTGTCAACAACGTGGTCGACATCCACATCAACCAGGGTTCCCGTGTTGAGGTCGGTCCTGCGGAATTTATAGCCGTAGTTCTCCGGTGCGGGTTTGAAGGTGATCACAACTTCGTTCCCGGTATGCAGCCCCACGCCGGAGATGCTTACCGGACCCTTGATGGTCCTTTGTTTCTCACTCATGTTTTTGGTTCAGTTGTTTTTCAATTTTATATACCAGCCTGACGATCTCATCAAAATTGCGCCAGTGGATAAAGTTTCGTCTTGCCTTGCCGATTTCGATGGCAGGGGCGCCAAGCATCATGGCCCCTTCGCGGGTGATGCTCGCCTCAATGCCCGACCCGGCGCCGATTTTCACATTATCGGCTATGGTGATATGTCCTATGATGCCAACCTGCCCGCCGATCATGCAGTTTTTTCCTATCCTGGTTGACCCGCTGATCCCGGTTTGGGCGGCAATCACCGTGTTTTCACCGATTTCGGCATTGTGCCCAACCTGGATGAGGTTGTCGAGCTTGACACCCTTCCGGATGATGGTCGAGCCGAGGGTTGCACGGTCGATGGTCGTATTGGAGCCGATTTCCACATAATCTTCCAGGATCACATTCCCAAGCTGGGGGATTTTCTGGTAATTGCTGCCTGCCAGCGGGGCAAAGCCAAATCCGTCGGATCCGACAACCACCCCTGAATGAAGGGTACAGTTGTTGCCGATCACACAGTTATGATAGATACGAACTCCCGGGTAAACAATGCAATTGTCGCCCATTGTCACGTTATTCCCTATAAACACCTGGGGATGGATCACCGCGTTGGCTCCGAGCACCACATTTTTGCCGATCACCGAAAAATCGCCGACCGAAACCTTCTCCCCCAGGATTGCAGAAGGGGCAATGGAGGCCAGTGTTGAAATTCCGGTATAACCGGTTTTTGAAGGATCAAACATCTCAAGCAGGGTTGCAAATGCCGAATAGGCATCCTCTACCCGGATCAGCGTGCCGGTAACGGGCTGGGTGGCCGTAAAATCAGCATTGACTACTATTACCGATGCTCCCGTGGTATAAATATGGGGCGTATATTTCGGGTTTGACAGGAAGGTAAGGGTTCCTGGTTTGCCGTCATCTATTTTGGATAGATTGGAAACCTTTTCTTCCCGATTCCCTTCAACGGTACCCTTGAGAAACCCGGCAATCTGTGCAGCTGTAAATTCCATCAATTGTTGCTGGTGAGTTAGTGCTGATTTTAAATTGGCCGCAATTTACCAAATATTTCATTAGCCTGATATGTAAATTTTTCAACAGGCAGATTATCAGTATAATGCGGGTGAAATGCAATTGTTGGCGAAGAGGCAACGGGGGGTCATTGTACCTC
>JBAXFZ010000395.1:0-4112 GCA_037139685.1 Bacteroidota bacterium | reverse complement strand
GATAATCAGCGTAGCGTTGACGGTGAGCAAGGCGAATTAGAAGGCGAAATAAACTATTTGCCGATACAAAAATGGTTCATGGAAAGTGATGTCGTTCGACCAGGCAGGAACAGCTGGCAAGTGGAAGGTGATCGCGTCGGATGACCGCGACCCGGTGGCGGAATGGAACAGCAAAGGTCGCGAGACAGCCCTGGCATCCGGCCGGTTTTTGCAGGATGCCGCCTCCGACCAGGTACTTACCGTGACAAAGGGAAAGGATGACGCTAAATGCTCCTATTCACTGCGGAAATTCAGTATGGGCCGGATGAAATGGGAGCCGCTCTTTCCAGTAAAGCAGGACAACCTGGGACGAACCGTGGGACTGGATACCCTGAAACCCGCCGATCAAATTGCACCCCTCGATAACGGGGCAGGATTCATGCGGTACAACCGCGACTGGCGTTTCGACCTGAAAAGGATCATATTCAGCGACACTACCTTTGTGATCCGTTCGACCGTCGATTTCCAGGGGTACGAGATGGACCGCAACCCCAAGTATTATGAATCGCTGACCCTCGTTCCGGGCCATTTCCTCAGTGCTACAGGAGTTTCGTACCTCGTCATCGGCCATATTGCCAAAGAGCGCCATTATGAGAAGATCCTTCCCGATTTTATTGATCTCTATTCCTTTACCAATAAAAAATAACAGCCTGTCATGATCATTTCCCCCCGCTATATCCTGCTTGTCGTCCTGCTGCCATGGCTCATCATCTCCTGCGGCCAGTCAACAAAATCGCTGTCGGTGGTGACCGGGCAGTTCATGGTGAAGGATTTCAATCCGACAACCAACTGGAAACAGGGGGAGACTCTTTTTCTCGACTACTCCGGGGCAATCTCCTCTGGCTTCGTAATCCCCTCAATTCGCCAGGTGAAGGATGGCTTTTTCACGATGCAGTTTGACCTGAAAAACACCGGGACCACACCGCAGAAATACTTTTACAAGATCTATTACCAGGACGAATCCTATAAATTTCCCGAACGCGATCCGGCCGACAGTACGCGGCAGCATCCCGATGCATGGGAGAATTTTTACGGGAGCTGGGAGGAGGTTTCTAAAACCTTCGCCGAAACGGAGATCATCCCGGCCGACAACGATTTTCATTCCGTGGAAAACAGGTTCAGGATCGTCGGCAACCCGAGGGACGAACAGCGATACTACGAGGATAAGCGCAACGACCGCTGGAAACGCAACCCGCGCGTGGGAAAATACAGCTTCATGCTGGTAGTGACCACCATCGAAAACATGCAACAGAAGTCCATCCCCGAAAATGTTCAGAATATCGGGCTGAAAAGTGAAACCGGGTTTGTAAACCCCTTCTTCTATTTCCTCTACGGGGCGGGAAGGTCGCTGAAGAATACAGCCGTCCAGGCAGCCCCGCAGATGCTCACCGTCGCAGCCAGGCCCGATCCGGGGGCGGGGATCTATATTAACCCGAATGCCTATTCAAAAGAGATCACAGATAAGTCAAAAACGAACAGCTGCGGCCAGGATTCGTCGGTTTACCGGACGGCCGACTTTGAACAGTTCGTGCATTACATCGATCCCACCACCAAACTTTACAACATCCCGGTGATCGCCGATATCCTGCATGACAATTACACCAAAACCGACTATAACTGGAACAGGCGGTTTTACCGGAAGGAGGAGCTGGTAGCCATTACCGCGACCGTTGCCCCCCGCCCATGCGAAACGGTCATCTCCGACCCGGTGAACCACAAGATAACCATTCGCAACCCGAAATCGGAGTTCGGCAAGTGGAAGAAACAAAATGCGGGGGTGATTACCCGTCATGGGATGACATACGGAAAATGGACCGCCAAATGCAAGCTGACCGAGTTGCTTAACAAACACAATATGTGGAATGGCCTTACCAACGCGATCTGGCTCATCACCCAGGCACAGTCGGACTGGAACTTCCGCCGCGACTGCAACAACGCTGGATATATGGCCAACTATTACGGGGGCCAGAAGGATCAGCGGGTAAAGAACGTGGGCTATTCGGAAATTGACTTCGAAATCCTCAAAACCGTCCCCTACTGCCCGTCGTGGATATTACCTCCCGCCTACAACCAGGGCATTGATGACCAGCACAATGTATCGAACTGGAATGTCCCCTTCCCTGAAGAGATCCTGGCCGACGATGACAAGATAACTGTGTCGTGCACCAACTGGGATATGGCCTGCTGGCAGCCGGTCGATTTTCACGAGGGCTGCTACCCGGTGCGGTATGAGGACAAGACTTACTGGGCGCACCGCTGGGATAAAAGCTACCGCGCCCTGACCGAGAAAACCCCTGAAAAGGATGATGAACTCTTCGGCTCACCATTTTACTATTTCCAGATCGACTGGCAACCCGACCGCATCATCTGGCGGATCGGCCCCTCAAAAGAGAAGATGCGGGTCGTTGGCTATGTCGACGACAAAATAACCTCCATCCCGAACAACCAGATGCTGCTTATCATCACCCAGGAATTTCACAATACAAAATGGTGGATCGGCTCCGCCTATTCGCAGGACAACACCCCCTTCCCCAAGGAAGACTACGTAGGGGAAATTTTTGAAGTAACCATTGAATAATTAACATTTAACTTTTGCACTTTGCACTTTGCATTTTGCATTTTGCACTTTGCATTTTGAATTTTCAAATCCTTTTTCCATGAAAATAATCGTCCTCGGTGCCGGCCTCGTCGGAGCTCCCATGGCCATCGACCTCTCTAATGATCCCGGATTCAGCGTTACGGTTGCCGATATCAGCGCAGCCGCCCTGCAGAAACTCACCACCCGCTCCGGCAGCGCCATTGCCACTGTTGTGGCCGACCTCTCCGAACCCGCCACGGTCGCACGGCTGGTTGCCGGTCACGACATGGTGATCAATGCAGTACCCGGCTTCATGGGCTTTCAGACACTGAAGGCCATCATAGGGGCAGGGAAAAACGTAGTGGACATCGCCTTTTTCATCGAGGATCCATTTGAACTTGACGAGCTGGCAAAGCAAATGAATGTGACGGCCATCATGGACATGGGTGTCGCCCCGGGCATGTGCAACGTGCTGATCGGCTATGCCGACCACCTGCTCGATGAAACGCAGAACATCCTCTACATGGTAGGCGGGCTTCCCGAAGTGCGCGAATGGCCCTATGAGTACAAGGCGGTGTTTTCACCTGTCGACGTGATCGAGGAGTACACCCGCCCGGCCCGCTACATCGAAAACGGCCGGTTGATCATCAAACCGGCCCTTTCTGATCCGGAACTGCTGAATTTTCCCGGGATCGGCACCCTCGAGGCCTTCAACACCGACGGGCTGCGTTCGCTGGCCCAAACGGTAA
Source organism: Bacteroidota bacterium (assembly GCA_037139685.1). Lineage (GTDB taxonomy): Bacteria > Bacteroidota > Bacteroidia > Bacteroidales > FEN-979 > CAIVAT01. Next base: position 746 of record JBAXFZ010000395.1, on the reverse strand, counting down.
AATGCCCGAACATGAAGGAGAAAACCCTGCGCTATCCCGGCCACATTGAGAAGATGCGGGTGTTGCGTGAAACCGGCTTTTTCAGCCAGGAGGAGATCGAAGTGCGGGGCATGCGCATCAAACCCATGGATCTGACTGCAAAGCTACTCTTCCCGAAATGGAAACTTGAAGAGGGAGAGGTTGACATTACTGTAATGCAGGTCATGGCCGAGGGAATCAGGGACGGGCAGAAGGTCCGCTATACCTGGGATTTATACGACAAATACGACCCGGCAACACGGATCCATTCAATGGCCCGCACAACAGGCTATTCGGCCACGGTGGCCCTGCGCATGATCGCATCCGGACTCTATGCTAGGAAAGGCATCTCGGTGCCCGAATATATCGGCAGGCAGCCCGAATGTGTCGCCTACATGCTAAAGGGACTCAGGGAGCGGGGAGTCATCTACCGTGAGACTGTTGAATAGGAAAGGGAGAGGCGGGCCACCCGGATAATCCCGGGCGGGTTTTTAAAAAAGATAAAAATGATGGAACTGAAAGATATACTGGTCGATAACAAGATCAAACCAAAAGAAAAAACGCAGATACTCGCCGGCATGATCCTTGAAAAGCATTTCCCCGTCGGCGAGCTTGTTGCTTTCGCCGCAGCCGCGAAGGAACCTGTCAAGGCGACCTGCATGGAGGCCCTTGAACATGCAACCCTGGCCAACCCGGCAATACTCGATGCCACTGCATTTGATTTTGCC
>JBAXFZ010000394.1:0-4112 GCA_037139685.1 Bacteroidota bacterium | reverse complement strand
CCGTCAAAGCGGTTGAGACGCTTGGGGTGGCCTACGCTATGAACAAATTCATGGTACAAAACATGGAAAAAAGCTGAAGATGTGGTAAAGTATTTCTTATCCGGGACAGAGATCAGATCGGCAACGGGAGCATAATAGGCACGGTCGTCTTTGTCGGAGAAGATGATTTCCGGACGGCCTTGGTAGCCTTCAATGATAGCTTCCGCCTCAAGGTGTTCGGAGTTGACCTTTTCGTTAACCAGGTCTTGAAGCTCGGCAATTTTCCTTGTACCCTGATCATCGAAATCGGCCTGTTCGGAGTTGAAGACATGATAGAACTTCAGCAGGAACATCTTCTTGGTCTCGCCGGTGGTTTCATCTTTCTCAACGGAACTCTTCCAGAAGACGACAATGGTGGATTTTTCGCCCTTGCGCACCTGGCCTCCATTGGAGCGGATTTGTTGAAAGGTGCCATAAACGCGGCTCTTGTAGGGATCGGAAGAAAGTACCAGGCGGTTGATGCCCCGGTAATAGTGTCCGTTCATGCTGACCGGCGATGGAACCTGCCAAAGCTTCATCCAGCTTCCGGCGGTTTCGAGGTTTGCAATAATCTTTTCGGTGATGGCTGCATAGATTTGTGAATTATTCATAAATGATGCTCATGCCCTTGAGTCTTATTTAGGTTTCTGGCCCACCTGGTTAAAAATGAAATTTTAGCCTAAGTGAATACCGAGAAAAATAAATAATGTCAATGGGTGTGGGTCATTCCGTCCTTCCGGAATGAATACACTCGAAGAGCGACAGTTCCATGAGGAGGTCGCCCTTTACAGTTTTACAGCTTTTTAGCGGATTTTTCGCAGGTACCTTTGCGGAAATTTCGAGTTTAATAAAGTGCGGTTGCAAACGTCTTCTTTTTTGCAACTTTCTTCTTTGGCGGGATTGAAAAGGAAAAAGGTGCCCGGAATTATTTAATTGACTAAAGGACGCTTAGGTTAGTCTTTCAAATAAATGTCAGTTTCCAGGCACAACCAGTCATTCTTCCACTCTTTGCCGGTAAGCTTGCAATAAAATATCTTGCCGGCATCCATCAGTCGGGCAATGATCTCATTCTGTGCCATGGGAACGTAGCCCAGTTTGTAATCTTTCGCGTAAACCGCAATGGCCCAGCCATCATATTCGTTTTCGGGTTCACGGATCATTTGGAACATCTGGCCGGTTTCAAGCGAAGGCTCGATCTGGGCAATGTTTTCCCGGTAGCTGGTACCGGCAATATGAATTTCAAGGATCAGGATATCACGCAGGAAGGGAAGCGGGATATTGTTTTTCCCGGCTACGAATTTCAGCAGTCCGGGCGTAAGTTTGGTCAATCCTTCGCTCATCTTAATTTCCCGTTATAAGGTCAATGTAGTCAAGGTATTTCTTTGCCGTTTCATCCAGCTGCTGCAGTTCCCGGTCAACCAGCATGCATTCAGATCTTACCCACGCCTCGTCGTTAAGTTTTTCCCTGAAGGTAAAAGGGAAGTCGAGTTGGATAGCATCGATCTGTTCCAGCAAATGCCGGTTCCGTTCTTTGAACAATTCAACCTGTTTTTTCAAAGCATCATATTCAACTATCTGTTCCGGAGGTTTGGCCAAACCGGCAATCACTGCCGAAATATTTTTCACGGTCAGTAGGTCCCCGGTTTTGTATGCCTGGGAAATGACATTCCACAGCTGTTTTTGTTCTGCCGTCTGGTTAGGGTTGACATCGGGATGCAGGAGTTTGGCGGCTTCATAATAGAGCTTTTTCATAGATAATGATTCTGCCCTGGTCATCATACCTGCCAGCCGGTTTTCCGCCTGGACGATCTGTTCGGCTTCATGGTAAATTTTAGCATAATAATCCTCAAGCATCTCATCTACCTGCTCTTCGATGGCGCTCCGGTCGATGGCCTGCTTTTTATTGAGGCAGGCGATCATCAGCTCCATCGTGTATTTCAGCGCGGCAACCTCGGCCTGCTTCCTGAGCAGTTCAAGCTGTTTGCTGCCGATCTTCACCGCGTACATCGCCTCGAGGTTGGGTTTGACCGAATCGGTCAGCTCCTGCAGTTTCAGCACCAGGGTGAGGTACATATCTTTCTGCGTGGCAAGCTCTGCCAGGCAGGCACGGTGCTCGGGGAGGAGGTCGATCTCATTCATTTTTATTATCCAATCTTTTCAATGCTTTGTCTAACTCATCAGGCAGGGTTTCTTCGATCATTTTCTGATATTTCTCATATTCCCGGTGCACATGTTCCTTTGCCAACTGGGCAGAAATCCTGCCTGCATCCTGCAGTATCTGCTTTTCATTCAGGGTCAGAAAACCATGAAGTTTCCCGATCCAGTCATCCATGTGCATCACTTTTCGATTGATGGCCTGCAATTCGGCAAATTCAAGGTATTGATTCACGAGCCGGTTCAACTGATCGAGTTCCGGGGCATTCAGATAATTTTTTGCCACCTCGGTATCCTGTTTTTTAATCGATTCACCCGGCCAGTTGGTCAAACCCATGTTGGGTTTTGTTGCATCGGCTCTGCCAACCAGTATCTCTGCTGCTGTTTTGCCGGTTACCGCCCAATGGAATTTATTTTGCACCGTAGCAAAAAAATCCAACGTCTTTTGCCGGGAAGGATCATAATCGGCACTGGTGGCGTAAATCTCGCACACTTTCCGGTAAAATACTTTTTCGGAACTCCGGATGTCACGGATACGGGAAAGCAGTTCATCGAAATAATTGTTTCTGGCAAGTTTGAGCCGTTCATCGTCGAGGACAAAACCCTTGATGAGGTATTCTTTCAGGCGTTGGGTGGCCCAAATGCGGAACCGGGTTGCAATGGTTGATTTTACCCGATACCCAATGGAAATTATAACATCGAGATTATAACAGGTTAAAGACCGCTGAACATTCCTGCGACCCTCTTTTTGAACTTGTAAGAAATCCTTACAAGTTGCATCCTCCTGTAATTCACCTTCTGCATAAATGTTTTTCAGGTGAAGTGTAATATTTTGTGGAGTCGTTTGGAATAATTCGGCTATCTGCCTCTGGGAAAGCCAGACCGTTTCATCCTGTAACCTGACATCAATCTTCATGTCGCCTTGGGGGCTTTGATAGAGGATTATTTCACCGTTGTCCATATTTGTTTCTTTTACCCTTGTCAATTTGAAATTTAAACTGTTACCTCTCCTTCTATGATCTTTATCTCTTCCTCTGTCAAACCATATAACTCATAAACTATTTTGTCAATCTGCTGTTCCAAGACAATGCTGTCGGCGCAGGGGTTAGTTAGTTTGAACTGAAGTATATAGTCGACCTTCTCAACTAACACATTTTGAACATCAAGATTCATTTTTTTTATTGGGAAATTTTTAAAATGTTGGAGCTTAACTTTAGGGAAAAGAAGATCATATTCTGAATGCTTTGATCTGAAGTAATAGGACATTAATGAAGATCCTAAAACACCTAAAACCGCTTTGGGAGATGGATTTAAACAATCAAATCTTGCTATGAATACTGATTGATCTGTAATAAACTGGTCCTCAAGATATGTTAAAATTAGCCTGTTTGACGGTATTTGTCGCATTAATATTCGGCTCCCTTCAAAATATTTAGGCTCTCTTGGTTCTGCAAGCCATTTCCCGTAACTTATAAAACTGTCAAAATGCCAATCGATTAAAAATCGTTTAACGTTCTTTCCTCTTAAGTATGGAACGAAAGTTTCGTCTTTTTTAATATTTGATTGATACGGATCTGTAGCAATTATCTCTTTTGTGTGACCCACACGTTTATGATAAACACCAACGCCTCTTGCAATACTGGTAAACTGCTCAAGTCGAATGGAATCTTGTTCTATTTTTCTAAGTAATTGTTCTGTTTGGGGGTTGATAAAGATATTTATATTGTAGTTCTCATTACTAAAGAACTCACTTTGAGAATAGTTACTTTGAATGGAAAAATGTTTATTATGGCAAGTCTTTACTTGTGTATTATCGATATATCGCTCAGATTTCCCAGTCAAAATAATCGTATCGACATAGGCTTCTTCAAATACATCAGAAGGTAAGATATTGTCCCAAACTTAGTTGAAATATAGGTTAAAAAGGAAGGACCAGACAT
>JBAXFZ010000393.1:0-4139 GCA_037139685.1 Bacteroidota bacterium | reverse complement strand
TCATCCCTGTAACCATAGGGTTCGGGGTAACCGTAAACGATTTGCCGGTCGGTTGTTGGTCCGGTCCGGTCGGCATGCCGGCACAGGCTCTCAAACCATATCTCCGGGTCCTTTCTTATGGTAAGGATAAATTTCGCATCCGGGTAACGGGCATCAAACTCCCTGTAGAGCAGGGGCCATGGCCAGTCTTCAAAGCTTTCACAGGCATCGCTGACCCGGTAAATTGCCTCCCGATCCCCTTTGGCAAATGCCGCCAGGAGGAGAGGATCATACGACCTGTGGTTGAGACCGAAAGCCTGAAAGCAGGTGCCCAGGGTTTTCGTGCCGGTTTTATTCATGCCTATCCCAAATACCTTCATCCTGAATTATATTAAAAGTGCCCTGTATGCTTCGGCTTCACGGGTCAACCCCATAGCCTCGCAAGCTGAAATAAAGGTTTGCATGAACCGCGGGTTGTCCTGCAGTTCTCGGTGAACCAGTGTCAGGATAAAGAAACTGCCGGCCGGATCGGTTGCGGCAAGCCTTATAGCATGGCCCAGGAGCCGGTAGCACCTGAACCTCGAGGGAAAAGCTTTCAGGTAATTTTCGTAAAGCTGCAAACGGGCATACCCATCTCCATAGGTCAGCAGGTTGAAAAACGCGCCAGGATCCCTGAAGAGCATCTCCGTAGTTCCATCCATGACCAGGCGGTTTTCGGTCATCGTTTCCCGCCGGATGCGGTAACCGAATGACTTCAGAGATTTCGTTTGCCCACCCGCGTTGCGGGTTCCGAAGTGGTGATGATACAGGAGGCTGCCGTATATCCCGTTGAATACAGGATGAAACTCGATGGCATTGTTGCGTTTGAGTGGGTAAATGGCGCCGGGCCCATAGTATTCCCTGACGGCTTCCGTAAAATGCGAAAGGGAGTCCTCAAATACCGGGTTGGGAATCCTGTCAAACCGGAGACCGAGTTCCCGAATTGTTGAAGTCTTTATGGCCAGGCAGGCGGGATGAACATAGGGTTCGATTGCCTGGGACATTTCATCGCGCCATATCCCGGCAAGCCTGATGTCGGTGTCGAGAGCAGCGGTCAGCTGGATATCCCAGCCATACCTGATCGGGCAGGCATCCGAGTCGAAGGTAACAACAATGTCCACATCGTACCTTGAAACCGCATGATCATAGAGGATCTGCAACGGTGTGCGATGAACATGATATCCCCCGGCAAAAGTTGCCGGCCGGCCGCTCATCTTCCCGGAATCCAGGGTATTGTTGCCCGCTATGTCGTAGTGTTCCTCATCCAGTACTTCCGTCTTGTCTTTATAAAGGTCGAGGTACCGGGAAACTTCGGCGCTTGGGAAATGATGATTCCAGATAAAAAACCTGTAGTTCTGTTTATCCGAAATATAGCGAACCAAATTGCCAAGGGAAATTTCAAGCCATAGCCGGTCTTTGTGGTTATGCCGCCCATTTACCATCAAAATGGCGAGCTTTAGAAAATTTTTCATGAAAGATCCCTGCTGAAATAGGTCTTGTAAATTATGCCAGACTCCGCAATGGAGTAAGCCATCACTTCAGTGAAATGGAGAAATCCGGGTCAAATATCCCTCCCCTGCTGATCAGTTTCTCCGAAATAACCTTGAATACCTGGATATCGGATGCACGAAAGGCTACCTCTCCTCCCTCTTCGCCGCTTCTTCTGACGACGATGCCGATAAAATAGTTATCGGGCATCAGGTTGCAGGAAAACTTCCATTTTACATGCACCGAGTCGCCGTTGCTGTAAAATTTGCGGAAGTATTTCTCAACGGTTGGGAAAAACCGCCAGCTGACTGATACGCCTTTTTCTGTTGTAAAACTGATACCCAGGCTTATATGCCCTATGTTTTCCAGGAAACTCAGGGTATAGGAAATATAATAATCGCGGCCTGCAACCAGGTGATTCACCTCCTCGCCTTCAAGGGTTTCGATCCGCACCGGGGAAAGCACCAGTTCGATATTACGGGTGACCACGGTGCTTTTCGGTGAGAAGTTTTTCACCAGGTAGGGTTTGATCTCGAAAGTGACGTCTCCTGAAAAATTCTCTTCGGTCGCCTCCTGGTATTGGGGAGAGATAATATGCAGATCTTCTGAATCATCCACCGGTTTGAGGGTATTGAATTCCTCGAGCAGCTTTAGCTTCTGTTCCGGTCTCGAAAAAATCAGTTTCTGGTAGTTCATGGTGATGAACTTGGCCGGGCCTTCAAGTACCAGCCGTCCATCAACGAGCATCACGGCACGTGAGCAGAGCTGATTCACGCTCTGCGCGCTGTGGGAGACGAAAAGAATAGTCTTCCCTGCATTGAAGAATTCCTCGATCTTGGCATAGCTTTTCCGCTTGAACAGTTCATCCCCTACGGAAAGCACCTCGTCGAGGATCAGGATGTCAGGCTGAATGTTGACAGATACGGCAAACGACAAACGGGCCTTCATCCCCGAGGAATAGGTTTTCAGCGGCTGGTGGATAAAATCGCCAATCTCGGCAAAATCGATGATTTTGTCAACGATCTCCTGGGTCTGCTTCCGACTGTAACCAAGGATGCTGTTGTAAAAATAGATATTCTCCATTCCCGTGAATTCGGGGTTGAACCCGGCTCCCAGTTCCAACAGAGGGACTACATTCCCGCTTACACTGACCTCGCCCGAGGTAGGCGGGATAATCCCGGAAATGATCTTCAGCAGGGTTGATTTCCCCGAACCGTTCATGCCTACGATACCAAGTATCTCCCCGCGCCGTACCTGGAGGTCAATGTCGCGCAATGCAAAAAACTCCTGGTGAAAGCTCTTCTTGAGCGGGTGCAGGGCCTCTTTCATCCGGTCGGTCTTGCTCCGGAAGAGTTTGTATTTTTTTGAAACCCCTTTCAGGTTAACTGCGAGATCCTGGTCGGTCATCATCTTTGTAAAAAATAAACAATATTTACTATTGGGCGGCTACATCGGCAAAATGGGGCCTCAGCTTTTTAAATACCAGTACTCCTGCAATCAGAAACACCAGGCATACTGCCCAGAAATAGACTGTCAGGGCCGGGTGGGTCCAGAACCCCGTGTTTTTGTTCAGGCTGTCGCGGTAGCCGTTGACAATATAGAAAATTGGGTTGAACTTTAACAGCAGCTGGCTGCCGGGCGGCAATCCATGCATGTTCCAGAAGATGGGCGTCAGGAAAAACATCATCCTGGTAACAATACTCAGGATGTTTTTAATATCCGGAAAGAAGAGGTAAATGGAGGAGGTGAGCCACCCTACGGATATCATCAGGGCCGAAAGTGCAAATATATAATACAGGGTCTGGAACCAGTAAAAGGAGGGATAAATATGATTGATGACAAGCACTATCATGGTTACTCCCAGTACGATACCATGCACCATCAGATGCGACACCATCGTCACGATCGGAAGGACAGCCACCCTGAAATTCACCCTTTTCAGCAGGAACGAATGCTCCTGGATGCAGGTGGTCATCCCGTTCAGCGTGTCGGTAAAGAGGTTGAAGGCGATGTAGCCTGTAATCAGGTATATAACAAAAGAGCCCTTTTCGGGGTTGGTACTCCCGTAACGGGCCCCGAAAACCAGGTAAAGTATCACCACGAATGCCAGGGGGTCAATCATGGCCCACACCAGGCCAAAAAAATTACTTATGTATGATTTTTCAAAATCGCGGAGACTGAGGGTGGAAATGAGCACCCTGTTGACATAAAGCTGGTAAAAGAAATCTATGGTCTCCCTGAAAATTTGTTTGATTCTACCCATCGCAAAAAGTTGCAAAATTAACTAAAAATCACATAAAGAATGTCAGGTACGGAATTACCTAAATCCCGGTTCAATCATGCCCTGCGGCCTGAATGAATGACCTGTGCAATTTAACCCGTTATCTCCTCTGCGAGTCTTTTTAATGCATCGGCTATTTTTGCCTCCTCATCCATAGCAGGCAAATAGGGATGAAATACCTTGAGTTTCTCCCGGTCGATCCTGGTTTGGTTGTTCTGTCCCCTCGATACCAGCCGGGTGCTGAAGGCCTGCAGGTTTATATTATAATACCTGCTGGTGCCCGTATGTCCACCCTCCTGATCTTCATGCCAGTCAGGGGAATCGGCGAGCAACAAATTGTTAAGGGCGACCT
>JBAXFZ010000392.1:0-4167 GCA_037139685.1 Bacteroidota bacterium | reverse complement strand
TCTGCATTATCGGGATGGCGGATGCCGTCAAATACCGAGATCGGCCAGAGCCAGCTTGAGAACCAGGTATCCAGCACATCCTCATCCTGCCTTAAATCCGTAATTTTATATGTTGTATTTTGCTCCCTGCCTTTTGTATTTGCAAGTTCCAGCGCCTCCTCCTTCGACCTGGCAACCACAAATTCGCCATCGGGAAGGTAGTATGCCGGGATGCGCTGTCCCCACCACAGCTGACGTGAAATGCACCAGTCGTTGATATTTGACATCCAGTGGCGGTACATGTTCTTGTACTTGGCCGGGTGAAAAAGGATCGTGTCGTCCTCAACCAGGTCGAGGGCCGGTTTGGCCATATCCTTCATCTTCATGAACCATTGCACCGAGATGCGCGGTTCGATCACCTCGTCGGTGCGCTCGGAATAACCGACCTTGTTGGTGTATTCCTGGATCTTAACGATGTGGCCGCGGGTGGTAAGTTCTTCGGTAATTTTTCGGCGGACCGCGAACCGGTCTTCACCCACATACAACTGTGCGGCCTCGCTGAGCGTACCGTTGGGGTTAAAAGTATCGATGACCTCGAGTTTATATTTCAACCCCAGGTTATAGTCGTTCACATCGTGTGCCGGGGTCACCTTCAGGGCGCCGGTACCGAATTCACGGTCGACATATTCGTCAAAAATAACGGGTATGGAACGGTTTAGCAGCGGCACCAGGATACGTTTTCCGCGGAGATGCAGGTAACGTTCATCATCCGGGTGAACACAAATGGCGGTATCCCCCAGGATCGTCTCAGGGCGCGTGGTGGCGATGGTAATCCACTCATCCGCGGTGCCTTCGACCCGGTACCGGACATAGTACAGTTTGGAATTGACCTCCTTGTAGACCACCTCTTCGTCCGAAACGGCGGTAAGTGCTTTCGGATCCCAGTTCACCATCCTGACTCCGCGATAGATGAGCCCCTTGTTGTAGAGGTCGATAAAAACACTGATGACCGACTCGTAGAGCGATTCATCCATTGTAAAGCAGGTACGGTCCCAGTCGCACGAAGCTCCCAGTTTTTTCAACTGGTCGAGGATTATTCCCCCGTGCTTTGTTTTCCATTCCCAGGCATGCTCCATGAAGGCTTCGCGGGTCAGTCCCGACTTGTCAATCCCCTCCTCCTTAAGCTTGGCAACCACCTTCGCCTCCGTGGCTATGGAGGCATGGTCGGTGCCGGGCACCCAGCAGGCGTTTTTGCCCATCATCCTGGCGCGGCGCACCATGATATCCTGGATGGTGTTGTTTAGCATATGCCCCATGTGAAGAACCCCGGTGACATTGGGCGGGGGGATTACGATGCAGTATGGCTCACGTTCATCGGGAACCGAGTGGAAGAAACCCTGTTTCATCCAGTATTCATACCATTTATCCTCAACCTGTGAAGGGTCGTATTTGGAGGCAATTTCCGTCATTTCTGCAGTTTTTTAAGAAGCGGCAAAATTAGTAAAAAATAAGGGAAGGGAGAAGGGTCAGAATAACTTGCTGCGTTTAACCAGGTAAGGAAGGAGGACCTGTTCAAAACCGGCATGGATATCGGCTTCAACAAGGTCGATATGGTACTGGCCGCACCGAAGCTTCAGTTCATTCCTGAAAGTTGAAAGTGCATCCACATAGCGCTCCCTGAGTTTGGATGGATGGACGCGTAACTGCTCACCGGTTTCAAGGTCGATGAATTTATAGGGGCGGTCCTCGAAATCAAAATCCAGCTCCTTCCCCTTGTCCACGACATGAAACAGGATCACCTCGTGCTTGTTGTGCTTCAGGTGCTGCAATGCAGAGAACAGCTCCTCCGGTTCGCTTGAACGATCAAACATATCGCTGAATATGATCACCAGCGACCGCTTATGGATCCGTTCGGCAAGCTCATGAATGGTCTGTGCAACATTGGTCCCCTTGTGTATTTCGGGCGACCTTGGCGTAAGCAGTTTTTCAAGTTCACCGAACAGGTACCGGTGATGGACCGGGTTTGATTTGGAAAGGGTATGCAATTCAACCGAATCCGAGAAAACGCTTATCCCTGCTGCATCCCGCTGTTTGCGGAAAAGATAGAGCAGGGCGGCCGCCACGTAAACCGAAAAGGTGATCTTGTTGGGGTGGCTTATGTCGGGGTTGGCCATCACCGGGTAATACATCGACGATGAATTGTCGATAAACACCTGGCAGCGCAGGTTGGTCTCCTCTTCGTACCGCTTGGTATAAAGCCTGTCGGTACGGCCAAAAAGTTTCCAGTCGATCGACCGGATCGATTCCCCGGTGTTGTACAGGCGGTGCTCCGCAAATTCCACGCTGAACCCGTGAAACGGGCTTTTATGCAAGCCTGTAATAAATCCCTCCACCACCTGGCGGGCCAGGAATTCGAGGGAGGAGAATTGCTCCAGGCGGGTGGTATCTATTGACAGGGGCACAGGGGAAATAGCGAAATGGCGACTATTAAATATACTTTTCAATAAGGGCCTTGTATGAGGCCTTGGGAACTGCGCCTACCTGTTTGTCAACAACCACCCCGCCCTTGATGAAAAGCACGGTAGGGATATTCCTGACCTTGTAGGTCGCCGTGGTAACGGGGTTATCATCCACATTGAGTTCACCGGCCACGATGCGGCCTTCATATTCGGATGCCAGTTCATGAATAATGGGTGATACCATGCGGCAGGGGCCGCACCATTCGGCAGAAAGATCAACCAATGCAAGTTTATCGCTCTTTACGATTTTTTCTTCGAAATTTGAATCTGTTAAGGTCTCGAACATATGAAAATACTTTAAAAGTGAGTTAAGTTTCAGGTGGCTAAATTACAAAAAAGCTTCCAGATAATCTCCCGGAATATAATCATTTCAACAGCACAAAGGCCGGCTGAACTACCCCGATACCTCGCCGATTACCCTCACCTGTAACTCCGGAATATCGGCCAGTGCATTGATCATCTCTTTAGGATTCACGCGGTATTTCTTAGAGGGCAGGTCGATGGTCGTGTTATCAAGCGGATCGTGGATACGGATTCGGAGGCTGCATTTTCCCTTATGCTGAATGGCTGCCTGGTGAAGCTTATATATCGTATCGACTGTGAGTTCATTCAGAAACAGGGTTAACGACAGCGCTTTCGAAAATTTCTCCAGGACATCAGGCAGCAGGGTGACCTGGTTTACGCGGATGGTCATCTGGTCGGGGCTGTCGAACCTCGATTCGATGCGGGCCTTGAGAAAGACATACTGTCCCTCTTCGAGCATATGTTTCCAGCGGAGGTACTCCTCCGAAAACATGGTAAGCGAAATAAAGTTGAAATAATCTTCAACTACGAATGAGCCATAGGGTTTGCCGGTTTTACCCACTTTGTGATTTGCCTCGATTACAATGCCGGCAAAGGTGACATCCTTCCCTTTGAGGGGTCTCAGGTCCTGTTTCAGGTCTTCGATGGTTTTACTGCAGAACTGGTCCATCTCAAGCTGGTAACCATCAAGCGGGTGACCGCTCATATAGAAACCTGTCACCTCCTTCTCGAATTTCAGCTGTTCAAGCTTAGACCACGGGCGGCATTCGGGCATTGTAAGTTCGGGGAAGTGCACCTCTTCGGCCTCCCCAAACAACGATTGCTGCATCGAATCCTTGCGGGAATGGTAATCGGTGGCATGGCGGATCAGCTTTTCGAGAAACACCATGTCGTCGCTGTTTTCCTGGAAGAAATACTGCGCCCTGTGCGTGTTTTCAAAGCAGTCGAAGGCGCCTGCCTTGGCCAGTGACTCCATGCAGCGCTTGTTAACCGTATGGGAATTTATCCTGCGGGTCATGTCGAAGATGGAAGAATAGGGCCCGTTTTTGACTCTCTCCTCAACGATGCTTGTCACCGCCGCCTCCCCGACATTTTTAATGCCTGCCATGCCAAACCTGATCTCCCCCTTTTTATTGGCAAAGAAGGCGTTGGAACTCTCATTTACATCTGGCCCGAGAACCGGGATATGCATTCGTTTGCATTCGTCGAGGAAGAGGGTGATCTCCTTCAGTTCGCTCAGGTTGCGGCTGAGCACCGCCGCCATGAATTCCGACGGGTAATGGGCCTTAAGCCAGGCCATCCTGTAAGCCACATAGGCATAACAGGCTGAATGCGATTTATTGAAGGCATAATCGGTAAAGGCCAT